>JAUSLB010000157.1 GCA_030646655.1 Deltaproteobacteria bacterium
TTTGACTGCGTCATGTGCGGGCTTTGCGCCTCGCGCTGCCCGGCCCAGATAACCCAGTTCACGGCGGCCCAGTTCGTAAGGAGGGCCTACGGAAAGTACCTCCTCCCGAAAGCGGAACATCTTGAGAAGAGGGTCGAAGAGGTAAAGAGCGGCAAGTACGAGAAGATGCTCAAAGAGCTTACATCCATGAAGCCGGAGGATGTGAAAAAGCTCTATGTGGAGCGCGAGAGGGAGCCGGATATGGCGGAGCCGGGAAAATGGATGCCGAAAGAGACGAAAAATCTGTAAAACCGTTAATCGGTTAAAAATGAAAACCAACGGCAACGGCCGGCGGCTGAGGCCGGCAGATGATAACCAAGAACTGTCCTTCAGGTTTTTGAAAGGGGAAAAGAGATGAGCGGATATACCCCGGCTTTAAAGGAACTTATAAAGAGGGTCGAGGCCACGAGGGCCGCGAGGGTCGAGAAGGCGCGGAAGGGCGAGCACTTCCCGGCGCTTACGATGGAGGAGCGGCAGGAGTGGCTTAAAAAATACCACCCTGACTATAAAAAGGACGGCAGGCGCAAATTAAAGGTAGGGCCGAACAAGGGGCTCGAACTGCCTGAAGAGGTCGCATCCCTCCTTGAGTCAAAGAGCAGGCTCGATACCAAAACGATAGACCTTGGAAGGACGGACTATGCGGCGGACTTATTAGTCATAGGCGCCGGCGGGGCTGGCACGGCCGCGGCGCTTGCGGCGCAGGAGGCAGGGCTTAAGGTAATCGTATCTACGAAGCTCCGTCACGGCGATTCAAATACCGTCATGGCTGAGGGCGGCATTCAGGGCGCCACGCAGGAAGGGGACTCGCCTTACTTCCACTACCTCGATGTCATCGGCGGAGGGCACTTCTCCAACCAGCCCGGGCTCGTAGCCGCGCTTACGAACGACGCGCCCATCATCATCCACTGGCTCGAGGGGCTCGGGATGATGTTCGATAAATTGCCTGACGGCAGGATGAAGGTAAGGCACGGGGGAGGCACCTGCAGGAAGAGGATGCACTCTTCAGGCGACATGACAGGCGCCGAGATAATGAGGGTATTAAGGGACGAGGCCCGCAACCGCTCTAACGACATTAAGATGCTGGAGTTCTCTCCGGCGGTTGAGGTTTTGCTCGATGATAAAGGGCACGCTGCAGGCGCGGTTTTATACAACCTTGAGACAAAGGAATATTACATCGTAAGGGCAAAGGCCGTTTTAATCGCCACAGGCGGGTTCGGAAGGCTCCACATACAGGGCTTCCCCACGACGAACCATTACGGCGCAACAGCCGACGGCATAGTTATGGCCTACAGGGCGGGGGTAAGGCTGCAGGATATCGACTCCACCCAGTACCACCCCACAGGCGCGATATACCCTGAACAGAACGTGGGGCTCCTTATAACTGAAAAGGTGAGGGGGCTCGGCGCCCAGCTCTTGAATACCGAAGGCGAGCAGTTCTGCTTCCCGTTGGAGCCGAGGGATGTTGAGTCCGCCTGCGTCATAAGGGAGTGCTTGGAGGCCGGAAAAGGGGTTATGACCCCTACCGGAAGGCTCGGAATCTGGCTCGACTCCCCGATGATAGACCTCCTGCACGGCGAGGGCACGGTAAGGAAAGAGCTTCCTGCAAAGTACATACAGTTCAAAAGATACGATATAGACATAAGCAGGGAGCCTATGCTCATATACCCCACGCTCCACTATCAGAACGGCGGCATCCTGATAGACGAATGGGCTGAGACGAGCATAGAGGGGCTCTTCGGCGCAGGGGAGGTCGCGGGCGGGGTCCACGGGAGGAACAGGCTCATGGGCAATTCGCTCCTTGATGTGCTCGTCTTCGGAAGGAGGGCGGGCCTTAAGGCGTCCGAGTACGCGAAAAAGCATAAGATAGGCGATAAGGTTACCCTCAGGCATGTTGATGATTTCAATAAGGAAATAGACAAGGCTGGGATAAAGGACCCGGGTGTAAGCCCGATACTTTTGCCCAACTACGCGCCTGACCATGTGAGGGAAAGGCAGGCAGGGTAAAAAAATGTTTGCCTGATAAGGCGTTTTATTGTAAAAATAAGCTTTCCCCTTTCCAGAAGATAGGCCCAAGGCGGGGACATTTGCCCGCCTTGTGGTTTTTTTAAAAAAGGTTCCGGAGGCCGCCATTAATGAATATCCACGAATATCAGGCAAAGCAGATACTCGGAAAATTCGGGGTCGCTGTCCCGAAAGGCAAGATCGCCTTTACCCCGGCCGAGGCTGAGGAGATATCAAAGGAGTTCCTCGGCGAGGGGAAAGGGAGCGTATGCGTCGTAAAGGCGCAGATACACGCAGGGGGAAGGGGCAAGGCAGGCGGGGTTAAGCTTGCGAAATCAAGGGAGGATGTAAAGAGGTTCGCCACAGAACTCCTTGGCAAGGTCCTTGTCACCCACCAGACAGGCCCTGTGGGCAAAGAGGTAAAAAAAATCCTTATAGAAGAAGGCTGCCAGATAGACAGAGAGCTCTACCTCGGCATGGTCGTTGACAGGGCAACCCACAAGGTAGCCATAATGGCCTCGTCAGAGGGCGGGGTAGAGATAGAAGAGGTGGCGGCCAGAAGCCCCGAGAAGATATTAAAGGAGTTCGTTGACCCCGCAGTCGGACTCATCCCCTTTCAGGCAAGAAAATTAGCCTTCGCCCTCGGCATAGATAAAACGCTCGTAAACAAGGCCGTAAAGTTCATGACAGGGCTATATAACGCCTTCGTATCCTGCGACTGCTCGATGGCCGAGATAAACCCGCTCGTGTTGACCAAGGGCGGGGATATAATCGCGCTCGACGCCAAGATATCATTCGACGACAACTCGCTATTCAGGCACAAGGATATAGAGGGCATGAGGGACCTTGACGAGGAGGACCCGAAAGAGGTCGAGGCCTCGCGCTACAGCCTGAATTACGTCTCGCTTGACGGCTCGATCGGGTGCATGGTCAACGGAGCGGGCCTTGCGATGGCTACGATGGACATGATAAAGCTCTCGGGCGGCTCTCCGGCGAACTTCCTCGATGTCGGCGGCGGCG
>JAUSLB010000166.1 GCA_030646655.1 Deltaproteobacteria bacterium
AATGCTTTAAGGAAGCTTGAGTACTATAACAAAAGGATACCGATGCCTGCGGGCAACGAGGCCACCGCCCACATGTTCATAGTAAGCCCGCTAAGGGGCGGGAGCTTACTGCGGCTCTTCAGCACCCATCCTCCGGTTGAAGAAAGGATTAAGAGGCTTGAGGCGATGATAGGGATTGCGGGGGCGGGAAGGCCGGTTAAGTGAAATAAAAAAAGGGGCTTTCAAAGCCCCTTTTTTTAACTCTTTTAGTCCTTAAGCTCAGGCGCCTCGGGTATCCTCTCCTTCGGCTTCTTCCTCTTCTGGACGAGGTAGTTCTTTAAGTATAGTTTGTCATCATCCTTCATATCGAGAAATATTATCCCATAGCGGTTCAATGACTTCTGGGCCTTCTCCGGCTGTACGGCGGCCGGGGGTATGTCCCTGTCGCCCCTTACCACCTCGCCTATGATATTTACGGGGATGTTAAAACCGGGCATGCAGAACGAGTATTTAAGGAGCGAGCCTACGGGGATGGCGCTCCCTGTCTCGACAAGGGCGCCGGAGAGGCTGATGTTGATGGTATTGCAGATGTAGGACTCGAGCTCGCCCTCCTCATTGTCCTTTTCGAGCGTGATCTTTCCGAGTATCTGGATATCGAACCTGTCAGCGCGCGATAGTTTCTTGAAGTTTTTCTCCATTCGGAGGGCCCCTTTCAGACTATCAGGATGTTGAAAAAGCCCGTCATTGGACTTTTTCAACCACTAAGACTTGGCCGGGGTGAACGGCAGTTCGTCCAGCCCGGCAAGAAAATCTTTCGTTCAACAGCCTGCTATTGTCTACCACATCCGGGATAAAAGGTCAAAGGGTTCTTAATTTTCAGGCCTCGATTCCATCTCCGCCTCGATGCCCCTTATATAATATTTCGCCTCTTTATTCCCCGGGTTCAGCTCTAAAACTTTCTTAAACGCCTTCAAAGACTGCGGGAGGCGGAAGTTTGAGCGGTTATAGGTCTTGCCGAGCCCGAGGTAAAACTCCTCTTCTTCGCCCTCGGCTATCGTAAGGGGCGGGGTGAGGTCTTCGGCATGGGAAAGAAGCTCTTCGATGTTTTTTATGCCGATGGAAGGATCAGAGTACAAAAGCCGGGGCAGAGTGAACTCAAGGAGCGGCCTTTCATCGGTATTCAAGGGGCTCCCGGCTATGTAGCTCCGTAGATCCGAGCCGCCTATAAGAAAAAGGTCTACGATATCGAAAGGGCCGTTAATGTCTATCTTCCGAAGCCCCTCTTTTACGGACGGGGAGGATGTCACCTCTTCGAGGCGCGCCATGTCAAACTTTAGCGGCTCCTTTGAGCCGATGACTATAAGGTCGAGGGCGTCCGTATAATGGAACCAGACGCTTGCGTAAGGGAATACTGAGGCGAAGGTGTTGAGCCCTGTCTTAAGCTCCCTTGGAGTAACCCTGTAGTTCTGGAACCAGAGGGCTACCACGCCGTCGTGTTCGAGCCTTTCATTCAGTTCTCCGAAGTATTCGTAGGTAAAAAGGTTCGATACCCCCGTTATCCATGGGTCCGACACGCCGGATACTATGATGTCGTATTTTTTGGTCATCAGGGAAGCGAACTTCCTGCCGTCGGCGATGTGGAGCTTTACCCTCGGGTCATCGAGGGCGTTGTTGTTCGATTCTCTGAAAAACCCCGCCGCCTCGACAACCGCCGGCTCAAGCTCCACAACGTCTATCGAGGCGAGCGGGTAACGCTCCATCCCTCCGAGGGTAATGCCGGAGCCGAGCCCCACGACGAGCGCCTCTTGGGGGTTTCCCGGGTGCAGCAGGAGCGGGAGATGGCCAAGGAGCGACCACGCTACGGGGGGCTTGCCGTTTATCGACCGGGCTTCCTGCTTGCCGTTGGCCTGGTAGGAGATTATGCCGCCGTCCGGGCCCCCTTCCCGCACGGTGATGATGGCGTTTATGCCCTCCTTGTAGAATAAAAGCCTCTCAGGCGGGCGGGCCCTCAGGCCCTGTACCTCTTCTTTATTTGCCGGGTTTGCATAAAGCCCGAGGGTCATCATCATCTGGTCCCAAGTGGGAAGGGCTATAACCGAGATGGCGAAGGCAATGGTGAGGGCGATCGAGGCTGCGGCCTTTGCGAAGGGGCTCATCCGGGCGGCCCATAAAAGGGCGCATGCTATGGCGATATTCAGGCCCGCCGTGACGATCACGCCGTTTTGGGCCCCCAGAACGGGTATCAGGATAAAACCGCCCGCGAAAGCGCCGAATATTGAGCCGGCGGTGTTAAAGAAGTATGCCTCCCCTACGCCCTTGCCCACGGCCTTTAAACGGCGCGCGTATATCTTGCCGGCAAGGGGGAAGACCGCCCCCATGCACAGGGTCGGGATTATCATTATTGAGGCGCACAGGAGGAACTGGATGAACAGGAAGAGCCAGAACCGCTCCGCAAAGGCCTCCTTGAGACTGAAGAAGATGAAAGGCAGCTCCCCGTAGACGAATATCGATAAAATGCTTGCAAGGCCGATAACCGCTTCCAGTGCCGCGAACCATGCAAGCGGGTTTTTTCGGTTATCGGCATAGGGCGCAAAAATTATGCTGCCGGCCCCGATGCCGGCAAGGAACGTCGCCAGCATAAT
>JAUSLB010000180.1 GCA_030646655.1 Deltaproteobacteria bacterium
ATAGCGTCGGTCAAGACATTCTTAGTCCTTGCCTTCTTCATGCACCTTAAATACGAGGGGAGGTTCTTAAAGTACCTCATCTTTATATCCCTCGTGATTCTGGCGGTCGAGTCTTGGTTCATATATTTCGATGTAGGCTACAGGGGTTAAAGGATGACGGAAGCGGCAAGCATAATTGGAAAGAATACTGACGGGGTCTTCCTTATAATTACCGGCATCTGCGTCATTCTTTTATTGGTAATCACCTTCCTCATGCTCCTTTTTGTCTTTAAATACAGCAGGGGAAAAAACCTCCACCCCTCGAACGTAGAGGGCCATCCTCTGCTTGAGTTCTCGTTCCTCGGAGGCTCGATAGTCCTCGTCCTTGCGATGTTTTACTTCGGCTGGACAGGCTACAGGCAATTGAAAAGAGAACTCCCAAAGGACGCGTTGCCGATAAATGTAGTCGCCCGGCAGTGGCTCTGGAGCTTCCAGTACGAGGGCGGCCGCGCGAGCGCCGCCCTGAATATCCCTGTAAACCGGCCGATAAGGCTAAAGATAACCTCAGAGGACGTCATCCATAGCCTTTATATCCCGGCCTTCAGGTTAAAGCAGGACGCGGTGCCCGGGGCCGAGAAGGCCCTATGGTTCGTGGCGGACAGGGAAGGGACGTATGACATTTTCTGCACCGAGTATTGCGGGCTTGCCCATTCAGGGATGCTCGCCAAGGCGGTTGTCATGAGCGAGGAGAACTTTAACGCATGGATGCGGACCGCGGAGGCCGCCGAAACAAAGCTTGCGAATAAAGCGCTTGAAGGCAAAACGATTTTCGAGACAAAGGGCGGTTGCATCGCCTGCCACTCTGTTGACGGCTCCGCCCGCGTTGGGCCGACCCTTAAGGGCATTTTCGGGAGCAAGGTAAAGGTCGTAACCAACGGCAAGGAAAGAGAGGTTACCATAGATGAGAAATACATCCGCTCATCAGAGCTTGAGCCGAACGCGGATGTGGCAGTGGGCTTCCCGCCCGTGATGCCCTCGCAAAAAGGCAAGCTTACGGACCCGGAGGTAAACGCGGTAATAGAGTATATAAAGAGCTTGAAGTAGTGTACCGCTCTTTTTAAAATCAGCTTGACTTTTCGGCCCTTCGGGATTAATATATGCTTCTTAAAACTTGATGGCTTTCCGCAACTGACGGAATAAAGGTGGGTGACCACCGGGGAGCGGAAAGGCGGGATCGTCGTCCGTCTGGGCACTTTTTAGGGTTTTAACCCTAAGGGTCGCCTCAGGCGGTTTTTTTTCGCCCGGAAAACCATGCGAAAGGAGCTGAAAAAAAGAGAGCTGGATCAATAACTTGGATTGATGTCCCCGCCTTTTAAGAAGGCCGCGCCCGGGGCTATGGACAGGGAGCCTTTTTGCTTGACTAAACCCCTGCCTGTTTGTTAGTTTTATCTGTTAGTTCTGTGAATACTAAAATATAATCAATTGTATTTATTTACTAAAGGAGGGGTCTTAAGGTTATGAAAAAGAAGTATCTTTTAGCGCCGGGGCCGACGCCTGTCCCCGAATCAGCGCTCCTTGCAATGGCACAGCCGATAATCCACCACAGGACGCCGCAGTTCTCGGAGGTCTTCAGGGAAACAGCGGACCTCCTTAAATATGTCTTCCAGACAAAGCAGGACGTGCTCATCTTGTCCGCCTCGGGAACGGGCGCCATGGAGGGCTCTATCGTAAACCTCTTCTCGCCCGGAGACGAGGTAATCGTCGTGAACGGCGGAAAGTTCGGCGAGAGGTGGGGCAAGATCTCGGAGGCATACGGGCTCAAGGCCCACTGGATAACTGTCGAATGGGGCAAGGCAGTTGACCCGGCTGTGGTCAAAACCCTTCTCGACCAGAACCCGAAGGTAAAGGCCGTGCTCGTTCAGGCGAGCGAGACCTCCACGACCGCCGCGCATCCTATAAAGGAGCTGGCCTCGCTCACAAAAGGCAAAGACTGCCTCCTTATAGTGGATGGGATTACGGGCGTAGGCGTTTTCGACCTGCCGATGGACGACTGGGGCATAGATGTCCTTGTCTCGGGCTCCCAGAAGGCCTTCATGCTCCCTCCGGGGCTCGCCTTTGTCGCGCTTAGCGATAAGGCATGGAAGTTTCAGGAAACGGCCAAGTGCCCGAGGTTCTACTTCGATTATAAAAAAGAGAGGAAGAACCTGAAGGACAATACCACCGCCTACACCCCCGCCGTATCCCTCATAAACGGCTTAAGGGAGTGCCTGAAGCTCATTAAGGAAGAGGGCTTAAGTAATGTCTTCGCGAGGCACGACAGGTTAGCCCGCGCCACAAGGGCCGCCTCAACGGCATTAGGGCTAAAGCTCCTTGCCCCTGAAAGCCCCTCTAACGCGGCGACAGGCGTGTTCGTGCCTGAGGGCGTTGACGGCGGCAAGCTCGTCAAATACTTAAGGGACGAGGTAGGCGTCACAATGGCTGGAGGGCAGGACCACCTTAAGGGCAAGATCTTAAGGATAGCCCACCTCGGCTACATAGACACCTTTGACATAATAATAGCGGTCTCCGCGGTCGAGATGGCGTTAGCCAAGTTCGGCCACAAGGTCAAGTTCGGCTCAGGCGTAGCCGCGGCGCAGGAAATACTTATCGAGGCTTACAAATGAAGATACTTATAAGCGACAGCATGTCAAATAAGGCGGTCGAGATCTTAAAGGCGACCCCCGGCATTACAGTTGATGTGATTACCGGCCTTAAGCCGGAAGAGCTCAAGGCGAAGATAAAGGACTACCACGGCTTGGTGGTCCGCAGCGCCACCAAGGCAACGGCCGAGATAATAGAGGCCGCCGAGAACCTCAAGGTAATCGGCAGGGCCGGCACGGGCGTTGACAATATCGACATGACCGCCGCGACGAAAAAGGGGATAGTCGTCATGAACACCCCCGGCGGCAATACCGTGACGACCGCCGAGCACGCGGTAGCCATGATGATGGCCCTTTCGAGGAATATCCCTCAGGCGACCGCCTCGATGAAGAGGGGCGAGTGGGAGAAAAAGAAGTTCGAGGGCACCGAGGTCACCGGAAAGACCCTCGGCATACTCGGCGTGGGCAATATCGGGAGCGTCGTAGCCTCGAGAGCGCAGGGATTGAAGATGAACGTAATAGCCTACGACCCCTTCATCTCCCCCGAGGCCGCCGACAAGCTCGGGATCTCCCTCGTATCAATGGACGAGCTGTTTAAAAAGAGCGACTTTATCTCGATACACGTCCCGCTTACGAATGAGACAAAGAACCTCGTCAACGCCGGGGCGTTCCAGAAGATGAAGAAGGGCGTTAAGATAATAAACTGCGCCAGAGGCGGGATTGTGGACGAGAAGGACCTGGCCGAGGCGATAAAGGCGAAGATAGTCTCGGGCGCGGCCTTCGATGTGTTCGAGAAGGAGCCTCCCCAGGCCGATAACCCGCTGCTCCAGCTCGAAGAGGTCATATTGACCCCGCACCTCGGCGCATCGACCTTAGAGGCGCAGGAGAATGTGGCCATTGCCATAGCAGAGCAGATAGCGGACTACCTCACCACAGGCTCCATAAGGAACGCCGTCAACGTGCCCTCTATCCCTGCGGAGCTGCTCGTCTCTTTAGGCGCTTACATCAGCTTGGGCGAGAAGCTCGGAAGCTTTCAGGGCCAGATACTTAAGGGCGGGATCGAGGAGATAACGGTAGAGTACTCGGGCGAGGTCGTCAACTACGACGTGGCCCCGATAACCATAGCCTGCATAAAGGGGCTTCTCGATAAGGTGCTCGACACATACGTGAACTTCGTAAACGCCCCGTACATCGCCAAGGAGAGGGGCATAAAGATAGTGGAGGTGAAGAGCTCGAGGCCCACTGACTTCGCCAGCTCCATTACCATCAAGGTCGGGACAAAGGGCGCAGAGAGC
>JAUSLB010000181.1 GCA_030646655.1 Deltaproteobacteria bacterium
GCTCTCTCGCACACCGGGGCCATAGCAGGCAGGTTAGAGGTCTATCGCGCGGCTTTCAAAAAAGCCGGCGTCATCGAGCTTGAGGGATACGAGGACTTCCTCGCAGGGTGCAAGGTCCTGGGCAGAGAGAAGGGCTCAGGGGGAAATAAGGTGATGATAATAACCGACGGCGGCGGCATGGGGGTTGAGATAGCGGACGCCTGCCATTCGATGGGGCTTCAGGTCCCTCCTCTTGCGGATGAGGTGAAAGACGAGATAGCCGCCTTCTTCCCGCCTTACTTCGCCGTGAGTAACCCCATGGACTTAACCGGCAGCGCGACAGACGATATGTACGCCCACGCGCTTGAAAAGACCATGTCAGGGGAGGGCTTCGATATGGCGATAGTGGCAGCGCTTTGGGGGCCTCCGGCCCTGTCGGACGATCTTCCGGAGCTGTTGTCGGAGAAGGCGGTATTTACCGGCAAGCCCGTAATCATATGCTCCCCCGGAGGGGAATATACGAGGGAGCGCTTGAGCATCTTCAGGAAGTTCGGGTTTCCTGTCTTTACCACCCCTGAGGGCGCCGTAAGGGGCGCGGCGGTGCTCTCAAAGGCAAAGGCCGCCAAGGGACGGAATGGATAAAAGGGAGATAGCGAGGCTCGTAAAAGAGGCCTTCAGCATCGGGAAAAAGACCCTCGTCGAGCCTGAGGCAAAGGAGGTCTTGAGGCTCTCGTCCATACCTGTGCCGAGGTTTCAGGTGGCAAAGGACATGAACGCGGCTATCGAGGCCGCGCTCGATATCGGCTACCCGCTGGTATTAAAGCTCGTCTCGCCCGATATAACCCACAAGAGCGACGTCGGGGGCGTGGCGTTGGGGATAAAGGACGCGAAAGAGCTCGAAGAGATGTGGTCGCAGATGATACTCAATGTCGCTGAGGAGAACCCTGTAGCCATGATAGAGGGGTTCCTTATAGAGGAGATGGTCCCCAAGGGGGCTGAGGTCATAATCGGGGCGATAAAGGACGAGCAGTTCGGGCCCGTCGTGATGTTCGGCATAGGAGGGATAGCGGTAGAGCTTATGAAGGACGTCTCTTTCAGGCTCGCGCCCATCAGCAGGGAAGAGGCGTTCGAGATGATGGGAGAGGTAAAAGGCTTTCCGCTCCTTACGGGCTTTAGGGGCGGCACATTCAAGGACCTCGGCGCGATAGCGGATACGCTTATAAAGCTCGCGGAGATTGTAAGCGAGACCGACGGGCTAAAGGAGCTTGAGATAAACCCGCTTATAGTCTATGAGAAGGGGGCTATCGCGGTTGACGCGAGGGCTGTTCTGGGCTGAGCTATCTAACGGTTGTTTTCGGAAATGAGAGGCGGGGCTTGAGGCCCCGCTTAAATTTTTTTAAAACAGGACCACGCATGAGAGACATACACGGCGGGGATATATGGGAGGCTTCGAGGAGGGCGTCCGCTTCACCCGGAGACCTGCTCGACTTCAGCTCCAGCGTAAACCCTCTCGGGCTTCCCAAGAAGGCGGCGATAGCTCTAAAGAGGGCCTTAATGTACGCTTCCCCCTACCCTGACCCAGGCTCTTTTCTTTTAAAGAACGCCCTTTCTGAATTCCATAATGTTTGCCCTGAAGAGATACTGCCGGGCAACGGCTCTACAGAGCTCATCTATCTGATGCCGGGGGTTTTAAAGCCGGAAAACGCCCTGATAATAGAGCCGGCCTTCAGCGAATACAGGAGGTCTCTTGAGCTATGCGCCTGCCCTGTCGACAGCCTCGTGCTAAAGGAGGAAGAGGGCTTTAGATTCGACATGGAAAGGTTCAGGAGGAGGGTCAAAAGGGGATACGGCGCCGTTTACATAGCAAACCCCTCGAACCCGGCGGGCGCGCTTATGGAAAAAGACGCGCTCATTGAGGCGGCTTTTGTTTGCAGGGATAGCGGGGCGTGGCTCGTGGTAGATGAGGCGTTCATGGATTTTTGCGAGCATGCCTCGGTCAAAAGCCATGCCGTGAAATTCAAGAATTTAATCGTGCTCCGCTCCATGACGAAGTTCTTCTCGATGGCGGGCCTGAGGCTCGGCTTTATTATCGCCCACAGGGATACTGTAAAAAGATTTCAGAGATACATGCCGCCGTGGTCAGTGAATACGCTCGCCTCATGCGCGGCGATAGGCGCGCTTAAGGACAGGGCATACATGGAGAAGACCCATAGATGGCTCGGCGCTGAAAGGGATTTTCTTTCCGTGTCGCTCTGCCAATTGGGGCTGAAGGTATCCCCCTCTTCAGCGAACTTCCTTATCTTTAAGACTTCTCCGCCCCAGCCTGCGGCAAGGCAGTTAAGTGAAGAGCTCTTCAGGCGCGGCATACTCATAAGGGATTTAAGCGCTTTTAAGGGGCTCGGCCCGAGGCATCTAAGGGTGGCAGTAAGGACGAGGCAGGAGAACAGGAAGCTGATAGGAGCTTTAAGGCTGGCCCTTAAGGCCGGCAGGGGCAAGGGGAAAGGGCCCCGGCTTATCTTGGGCCGTCCGGCCAAGATCACCTCTTAGCGAGCACGCTGTTTACAGCCCTGCCGAACTCCGGCACGGTGTAGGGCTTGGCTATAACCCCTTTAAACCCGTGTTTATGATACTCGGACATGATCGGGTCTTTAGAATAGCCGCTCGAGACTATCGCCCTGACCTCCGGGTCCATCTCTATCAGTTTCGCCAGAGCCTCTTTGCCTCCCATGCCCTCGGGGACGGTCAGATCAAGTATCACTGCGTCAAAAGGCTCTCCGGCCTCCTTCGCCCTTCTGAATAATTCAACGGCCTCTTCCCCGTTTTTTGCGAACCCGGCCGTGTAGCCGAGGAGCTCGAGCATCTCTCCCGAGACCTCCCTGACGAAGTCCTCGTCGTCCATGACGAGGACCTTGCCCCTGCGCGCCTGAGATATCTGAGCGCTTTCGGGCTCTGCTTCGTTGTGGGCCGAGGGGAGGTAGATATGGAAGCTTGAGCCCTCGCCCGGCTTGGATTCAGCCCCTATGTGGCCGCGGTGCTTCTTTATTATCGAATAGGAGATGGCCAGCCCGAGCCCGCTCGCCTTCTTCTTGGTGGTAAAGAACGGGTCGAATATCTTGCTGAGTACCTTTTTGGGCATCCCCATGCCCCGGTCTTTTATCGCTATCTTTACGCAGCTCCCGGATTTAAGCGGAAGAGGGGGGCCGGCCCAGGCCTCGATATTCTCGGCGCTTACGGTAACCGTCCCGCCGCTTGGCATCGCCTGCCTCGCGTTGAGTATAATGTTATTTATCACCTGGGCGATCTGCCCCTGATCTATCTCAACGGGCCAGAGGTCGCGGGGGAAGAGGAACTTGCAGGATACGTCCGTGCCCCTTAATACAAGGCTGGCGGAGTCCCTTATGAGCTGTTCTATATGCGACGGCTCTGTCAAAGGCTCGCCTCCGCGCGAGAAGGTCAGGAGCTGTTTTGTCAGGTCCTTGGAGCGCAGGGCGGCGTTTTCTACCCTGTCCAGAAGCTCGAAGGCCTTGTCTCCGGGCCTGAGGCAGTTCTTGGCTATGGAGACGTTGCCGAGGATGCCTAAGAGGAGGTTATTGAAGTCATGGGCGATCCCGCCCGCAAGGACGCCTATGGAGTCGAGCTTTTGGGCCTTTAGCAGCTCCGCCTCTATCTTTTTCCGCTCGGTTACGTCTTGGAATATGCTTATGAACCGGGCCTCATTTTCGCCGCTTGTCTGGCTTACTGATGTCAGAGACCCGAGGAACTCCGCCCCGTTCTTCCTCCTGCACCTGACCTCGAGGTCCTTTCCGGCGCCCATCTTTATAAGCTCAACGCACACGCGCCTGTCTTCAGGGTTTACATAGAGCACGGAGACGTTGACTTTCAAGAACTCTTCCTTTGAGCCGTAGCCGAACATATTCCAAAGGGCAGGGTTCGCCTCTAAAAAGTCCCCGGCCTCGTTCGTTATCGACACCCCTATGGGCAGGTTCTCGGCCATGCTCCTGAACTTCCTTTCGGACTCGGTGAGCCTCTCCTCGGCCTTTTTGCGCTGGAGCTCAAGGGAGGCCCTCGCGGCAAATATCTGTAATATGCCGCAGTGGTCGGGCTCGGCAGGCATGGGCTTGTTGTCCATGGCCACAAGTATGCCGATAGGTTTTTTTTCGGAGTTAAAGAGCGGCACGCCGATATAGCTTTCTATCCCCATATCAGCAAGGAGCTTATCCTCGGGGTAGAGATCCCTCGCCTTTTCTGAATGGCGGCAGCATGCCTTTTGGGCCGCATCCTCGCAGGGGGTTTTGGCTGTCCTGTATTCGATATTCTCAGCAAAGTCCTCTCCGGCCCAGAGGGCGAGCGTGCGCACCTTATTCTCGCCGCATAGCTCGCCGATAAAGGCGTAGTTTATTTTGAGGACTGAGGCGAGGTGGCGCACCAGCGAGCGGAGGAACTCTTCCCCTGTCACCGAGGATGTCCCTTCTATAAGCGCCTTTAGCGTATCCTCCGCGCTTTTGCGCTTTTTGACCTCTTCCCCAAGGGCTGAGTTTATCTCCGTAAGCTCGGCGGTCCTCTCCTTGACCTTGCGCTCAAGCTCTTCCCTTGTCTTAAGGAGCCCATCCTGCGCCTTTTTGCGCCCGGTGACATCGCGCTTTATCCCGAGGACGAGGTCTTCCCCGCCCCTTTTAAAAGGCTTTACAGTGAGCTCGACCCACGCCTCCGAGCCGTCCTTCCTCCTCATCCTGTAATCGGGTATGAACGCGCCATGCCTCCAGTCCCTCTCCCCGAGCTTAAAAGACCTCTCCACATCCTCCGGGAAAAGAAGCAGCCTTATATCGGAAGAAAGGAACTCCTCCTTCCTGTAGCCGAACATCTTGCATCCGGCAGGGTTCACATCGATGTAGCGCCCCTTAAGGTCGATGATGAATATCCCGTCCATGGCGAACTCGAATACCTCGCACGAGCACGCCTCACCCGAAGAGGAGACGGCCTTCCCGCAACGCTCAAGCTCCTCCATGCGCCTTCTTAGGGACGCTATCTCTTCCTGAAGCCCTTTTTCCTTTAAGCTGTCTTTCATAATTTTTTTTAGACGAGCTGTCTGTCCAGAGTCCTGTACTGTATCGCCTCTGAGATGTGGTGCGGGCTTATGCACTCCTGCCCTTCAAGGTCGGCTATCGTGCGGGCAACCTTCAGTATCCTCGTATATGCCCGGGCGGAAAGCCCTATCCTGTCAACCGCCGTCTCCAGAAGCCTCGATGAGTCAGCGGTTAAACCGCAGTATTTTTTTATGAGCTTTGAAGGCAGGCGGCTGTTGGAGAAGACCTTATTTTCCTTAAAACGCCGCGCCTGTATCTCCCGCGCCTTGTCAACCCGCCCCTTTACCTCCGTTGAGCCCTCTGCGCCCCTATCGCGCGTCAGCTCCCTGAACCTCACGGCAGGCACATCGCAGTGTATGTCGATCCTGTCGAGGAGCGGGCCTGAGATGCGGGCCCTGTACTGCTGCACCTGCATGGGCGTGCAGACGCATTCCTTGTGCGCGTCTCCCAGAAACCCGCAGGGGCAGGGGTTCATGGCGCCCACCAGCATGAAATCAGAGGGGTAGGTAAGGGAGATGGCGGCCCTTGAAATTGAGACCTTCCCGTCCTCGACAGGTTGTCTTAATGCCTCGAGGACGTTTTTCTTGAACTCAGGGAGCTCATCGAGGAAGAGGACGCCGTTATGCGCGAGGCTGACCTCGCCGGGCCTCGGCACCTTGCCCCCGCCTATGAGGCCCGCGTCGGAAATGGTATGGTGCGGGGAGCGGAACGGCCTCTGAGTGACAAGGGCCTTGCCGGGCCCCAGCACCCCGGCCACGCTGTGGACCTTTGTCGTCTCTATAGCCTCATCAAGGCTCATGTCAGGCAGTATCGTCGGGAGCCTCATGGCGAGCATGGTCTTTCCCGACCCCGGCGGGCCTATCATGAGCATGTTATGGCCTCCGGCGGCCGCTACCTCAAGCGCCCTTTTAACATGCCCCTGCCCCTTCACATCCGATAAATCCAGCGCAAGGGATTCGGGGGTTTTAAAGTACCCTTTTATATCAACGGCCGCTCTTTCTATCTCCTTTGAGCCGTTTAGGAACTCCACGAGCTCAGGCAGGCTCTCTACCCCATAGACCTCTATCCCCTCGACGAGCGCCGCCTCTAGCGCGTTCTCTTTGGGGAGTATCAGTTTTTTATTGTGCGCCCTCGCGCATACGGCCACAGACAGAGCGCCCCTGATGGGTTTGATCCTCCCGTCGAGCGAAAGCTCGCCGAGTATCATGTATTCGCCGAGATTATCGTTATTCACCGCGCCTTCGGCCTTCAGTATCCCTACTGCCACCGGGAGGTCGTACGCAGTGCCCTCTTTTTTAATGTGCGCCGGGGCGAGGTTTACGGTTATCCTCTTTGCGGGGAAGGTGTAGCCTGAGTTCTTTACAGCCGCCTTTACCCTGTCCTTACTCTCTTTTACGGCGTTATCAGGCAGGCCCACCGTAGAGAACGACGGCAGGCCTCTGGAAATGTCGACCTCGGCCTCGACGAGATAAGCTTCTATTCCTAATGTTGCGCTTGTATTGACTTTGGCGAGCATTCGGAAACCGGTCCAAGCAGATTATAATGAATCTTTATTGGGAATTGTTAAATGCGTTTAATAGTAACAGGAAAAAAAGGATGATACAAGAGAAAGCGTATTTTTATATAATTTCAAGCTCCTGAAAAACCTCAGCGTTTAATCCCGTTGTTTAAGGCGTCTTTGAAGTAAACGTTGACATTATCGAGGGCGCAGAAGCTGCCGCACATGGTGCAGGTGCCGGGCTCCGAAGGACTTCTCCCGGCCCTTATCTCAGAGGCCTTTTCGCCGAAGAGACCGAGCCTGTACTGCTCCTCCCACTTTAGATCGCGCCTTGCCTTTGACATGAGCATGTCCCGGCTTCTGTTACCGAGCTTTACCATGTCGCCTACGTGGGCGGCTATCCTCGCGGCCCTGACCCCCTCGACAACATCCTTTTTGTCAGGCAGCGCGAGGTGCTCTGCGGGGGTTACGTAGCAGATCAGGTCAGCCCCGTACCTTGCGGCCTCGGCGGCGCCTATGGCCGCGGAGATGTGGTCGTAACCGGCGGCGATATCGGTTGTAAGGGGGCCGAGGACGTAAAATGGCGCATCCCCGCTCATCTTTTTCTGCAATTTTACGTTCGTCTCGATATCGTCGAGTGGCAGATGGCCCGGCCCCTCGCACATCATCTGGCAGCCCATCGATTGGCCGATCTCCGCAAGCTCGCAGTTTATAAGGAGCTCCTGCACCTGCGCCCTGTCGAGGCTGTCGTGGACGGCCCCGGCCCTGAGCCCGTTGCCGAGGCTCAGGACGCAATCGTATCTTTTAAGTATCTCGACCACGCGGTCGAACTTATCGTAAAGGGGATTTTCCCTGCCGTTGTTCAGCATCCAGCCTACCATGTATGAGCCCCCCCTTGAGACAATCCCGCCGTAACGGTAGCCCTGCTTATTGAGCCTTTCTATGGTAAGCCTGTTTATGCCGCAGTGCACCGCCATGAAAGAGATGCCGTCGGCGCACTGCCTTTCAAGGACATCGAAGAGGAGCTCTTCGGTCAGCTTGTTCGGGTCATGGTATTTTTCTATCGCCTCTTTGAACGCCTGATATAAGGGGACGCTCCCGACGGACAACGCCGTTGATCCGAGAACCTCTTTTCTTATGTGGTCGAGGTCTCCCCCTACGGAGAGCTCCATCAGGGTATCGGCGCCCGCCCTTTCCGCCGCTATGGCCTTTTCAACCTCGGCCTTTACGTCGGCTATGTCCGACGATGTGCCGATGCTCGCGTTGACCTTTGTCGTAAACCCCTTACCTATGCCGACAAGCCTTGCCTTGCGGTTTATGTTGTTCGGTATTACAGCGATCCCTGCGGCTATCGCATCCCTTACGTATTCGGCGCTCAGGCCTTCGTAAAGGGCCACCTCTTCCATCTCTTTTGTAATAAAGCCGTTCTTTGCGTATTCTATCTGCGTCATCTTTTCATGCCTCTTCTTTCTTGGAATTTTCCGCACAGCCCTACAAACCCCGCGGCGAAGGCCGGGTTGCTTGCGAAATGGATGTGGATGTATGTGGCTAAAGAGTTCTTGTAGAGGAAGCCTTCCGGGAGATCCTCTTTATCCTGTCTTATCCTGAATACCTTTTTTATTTCCGAATGGGTTTTTGAAATGACGGAGTAATGGTACTCGTGGCCCCTTAATACCGAGCCTTTCTTAATGAAGGGGCAGCCCTCCCCCACCATTATTTCCCTGTAGCCGAGGGCCGCCCTCTTATCGAGCATTTTTGATTCCCAAGGGAATACGCCTGCCCCTGAAAAAGCCCTGCCTGATCCGTCGCCTGTTTTTTTTCCGAGGTACATAAGCCCTCCGCACTCGGCAAAGACAGGCATGCCTTCTTCGGCAAGCCTTTTTATCTCTTGTCTCAGGCGGGAGTTCTTCTCAAGCGCCTTTGCGTGGAGCTCCGGGTAGCCCCCGCCGATATAGAGGCCGGATGCGCCGTGAGGAAGGCCTTTGTCTTTTAGCGGGCTGAAAAAGGCTATCTCAGCCCCGAAGCCTTCGAGGATCTCGAGGTTCTCTTTATAGTAGAATGAGAAGGCGTTATCGAGGGCTACAGCTACCTTTACCGGTCTTCTACGGCGCGCCTTCTTTATCCTCCCGGGCGGGGACGGCCTTAAATCTTTTAAAAGCGGGCTTATATCGAGATGCTTTTCGATAACAGAAGAGGCCCTTTTTATAAACCCCTTCCAGCCGCTTTCCTTAAAATCCTCCTGCGTCATAAGCCCGAGGTGGCGCTCGGGGATGGAGAGCGACGAGTCTTTGGGGATATAGCCGAGGGTTTTAATGCCTGATTTTGGCGGGATGGAATTTTTAAGGGACTCGAGGTGCCGGGGAGAGCCTGCCCTGTTAAAGACGACCCATTTTATATTTACCTTCTTATCGAACTCCTTAAAGCCCTTTATTACCGCGCCTATGGACCTCGACGCCTTTGATGAGTCTACAACGAGCAAAACAGGGAGGTTCAAGACCTTCGCCAGATGCGCTGTCGAGCCCTCTTCGCAAAAACCTTTGCCGTCGAACAGCCCCATTACCCCTTCTATAACGCCTAAACCAGCGCCCTTCATCTTATCGGTAAAGGTCTTTTTTACGGCATCAACCCCCATCATCCATGTATCGAGGTTATAGGAGGGGCGTTTTAAAAGGGCGCTATGAAAGCCGGGGTCTATGTAGTCAGGGCCTGCCTTAAAGGGCTGGATGAGGACGCCCCTCTTCCTTAACGCCTCCATTATGCCGAGGGTTATTACGGTTTTTCCGACGCCGCTGTTTGTCCCGGCTATTATTATGGCAGGCAAGGGTTTTTTATCGGGCATAAATTGTATTTAAGGGAAGGCGATGGATTTTTTTAAAATCGTCTCGCTATTCCGCAACGGAAAAATATGAGCGGGCTTAATAGAGCTTTGTCTCGCCCATCTCCTGATTCGGCCCGCCGTTAAGGAGCTTTACGACCTTTATGCCGTCGCTGAAATAGTCAATGAGGTTCAGGCACCCGTAGTCCTGCTCTATCCTGAAAAAATTCTCTATGGGCAGGCCCATCGCCTCGGTCAGTATAACGCGGTTTACCCCGCCGTGCGCCACGACGCATACAGCGCCGCCCCTGTGCTTATTTACGATATCATCTATGGCGGGTAGCACGCGCGCCTTTAGGTCATTAAGGCTCTCGCCCTCTTTTACCTTTGAGGTGGCAAGGTCCCTGAAGCTGAAGCCCGCCTCTTCCGGGTATCTTATGCCCGCCTCCTCCTTTGTAAGCCCTTCCCATCTGCCGAGGTGGAGCTCCCTTAGCGCGTGGACCCTTACCGGCGTAGCCCCCCGCCCTTTGGATATTATATCAGCGCCCCTTGTAGCCCTCTTCAGGTCGCTTGAATATATCGCGCTTATCTTTACGCCAGAGAGGAACGCCGCGAGCCGCTCCATCTGCTCAACCCCGGTATCGGTTATATCCACATCGAAGTGGCCGTTATACCGGTATTCGTGATGGTTTACTACCTGCCCGTGCCTTATTAAGAATAGCCTTGTCATCTCCATATTTTTACTCTGCCGTCCCGAGTATGTTAGTAAGCCCAAGTACCATTATAAGGAAGAGCACCTCCGCTATCTCGCTCTGGAAGCCGAATACATCCCCCGTGACCCCGCCGAGTTTTCTTTTAAAGAGCCTTGAAAAGCCGTAAATAACGGCCCACAGTACTGCTATCAGTATCAGAGAGAACGCCCCGAGCGCGAGCGCCGATAACGCCGCTACTATTACCGTAGCCTTTATTAGAGTCGGCCTGCTAATCCCTGTAAAGGCGGCCCCGAGCCCTCCCTCAGCCCTCGCATATTTGGACATATAAGCCATAGGCACCATAGCCCACCTGCCCACTGCCGGGAAGACAAATAAGGCCGGGCCCCTGGCGCCCTGCTCTATATTCTCTATGGCAAGGTATTTAAGGAGTATCAGGATGATTAAAAATGCGACCCCGATGGCCCCGGCTGAAGAGTCGCGCATTATCCTGAGCCTGTCTTCCTTTGTTCTGCCTCCGGCCAGCCCGTCAACGGTATCGGAGAACCCGTCGAGGTGAAGGCCCCCGTTCGTAAGGACAAGTATTAATACCAGCGCCCCGGCGACGATACCCGGCGGCAGGAGCCTTGAGAGGAGGTAGTCAGAGGCGACGAGTATAAGTCCTTGCGCGGCCCCCACCAAGGGGAACCATGCCATCGAGCCTGAAAGCTCCTCAGGCACAGGCTCCATATCCTTTTTTATGGGGAATACCGTAAGGAACTGGAAGGCGAGTATAAGGCTTTTCATTTTTATTGAGAGCTGTCCCTGAGAGTTTTTTTATTCCTCAGGCGTTCTTTTCTCAGACCCCTGCGTCC
>JAUSLB010000182.1 GCA_030646655.1 Deltaproteobacteria bacterium
TACCCTGACATCCTTTTCGTAAGCCTTGCGGGCATCGCAGCGTTCCTCGGCCATCTCTTCCCTATATGCCTTAAGTTCAAGGGGGGAAAGGGCGTAGCAACGGCCTGCGGCGTGATGCTCGTCATCTCGCCCTTAGCCACGCTTTTAAGCGCGTCGGTATTCGTAATACTTGTTTTAGCGAAAAGGTACGTCTCTTTGGGCTCGATGGGAGCGGCCGCGATGCTGCCGGTCTTCCTCTCTTTTTTAACGAAGGGCAAGCCTTATCTGCCCGTAGGCGTATTGATAAGCACTCTTGTGATATTGAAGCACAAGGACAACATCAGGAGGCTCGCCGAGGGGAAGGAGAATAAGATAGGGAAAAAATGAGGCTGTGATTCTTGGCAGTTATCGTGAAAGTAGAAAAATTTTTTAAACCAGATTAGATCCGATTTTTTTACGTTCAGCGACAAAGCCTTTTTGCGCGCTGTCGTGCGCTTTTGGGCATAGGGTTTGACTCGCTGCATCCTCCAGCCTCCTCGCTCGCCCCCTAAGGTCACTTGCGCGCCCTACGGCATCTCCCCCGGCTCGCTCGCCCACCCTCCATCCCTATGCTCGTTACACCCTATGCCCCTGTATTATAAAAAATTTAATAAAAAATGCGGGACTGGAAAGCCCCGCCTGTCTTATTACAATTAACACTCCCCCTCTATCCCCCTTTAGGAAAGGGGGAATTTAATTACCCCGCCATAAATGGCGGGGATTGTCGGCAAGGTAATTGTCTTTTATATAGCTCGTTTGATGCGCCCTTAAAAGGGCGGGACTGCGCCGGGCACCCGATTAAAAGAAATTATTCAAAAATTATTCGCGGTCAGAGTGAGGTCTCGTATCCCGGCTCCACGATATAATGCCCCCCATGCTCTATTATCACGAACTCCGGGCTGTTCCCTTGAGCGATTACCTCCTTAAGCCTCTTTATCGGAAGCC
This sequence comes from Deltaproteobacteria bacterium, assembly GCA_030646655.1. GTDB lineage: Bacteria > Desulfobacterota > GWC2-55-46 > GWC2-55-46 > GWC2-55-46 > JACRCL01. The sequence continues at coordinate 964 of JAUSLB010000182.1, forward strand.
ATAGAGGCTCATCCGTTAGATCGAACGTCCCCCAGTGTATGGGTATGGTAAGCCTTGCCTTCAGGTCCCTTGCCGTCATTACCGCCTCTTCGGGGTTCAAATGGTTCCTTTTCATGAACCAGCGCGGCTCGTACGCGCCTACGGGGATGAAAAGCATATCTATGGGGCCGTAGTCTTTCCCGATGTCTTTGAAGCCCTCGAAGTAGCCGGTGTCCCCTGCCCAGAGGTATTTCCTCCCCCCCCTCTCGATAAGGAAAGAGCACCATAGCATCCTGTTTGTGTCGAAAAACGACCTCTTTGACCAGTGCTGGACAGGCAGGGAGGTTATCTTAAACCCTTCTGCCCCTAACCCCTCCCACCAGTCGAGCTCAGCCCTCTTCGTGACCCCGAGTGATTTGAAATAATCCCCGTACCCCGGCCCTGTTATGAAGAGCGGGTCGAACCTCTCTTTCAGGTAGTTTATTGATTTCGTATTGAGGTGGTCGTAGTGGCTGTGGGAGACGAGGCAGTAGTCTATCTTCGGCAGATCTTCGGGCTTAACGGGCAGCGGGGTCTTCCTCTTTATCATGAAGTTCACATCCCAGAGCACAGGGTCTGTCAATACCGCTTTTTTTCCGAGCCGCATAAAGACGGTCGAGTGGCCGAGCCAGACGAAATAGTCTTTTCCCGCGCCGTCGAGCGATTTAAAGTCAGGGCAAAGCGTATTGAACTCTACTTTTTTCTTTTTCTCCGCCCTGAACCTGTTCCTTGAGAATACGAGCCATTTAATGAGGCCGCCGTAGTTAGAGGACCTCCTCGGCTCCCAAGGGTTAAAAAACCTGCCCTCTTTGTCCCTGTGCTCTATCGGCATGGTTGTACCTACAGCTTTTTAAGCCTGTTTAAGCTTCTCCTTTCCTGTTTAGAGGGCCTCTTCGACGGCCCTTTTTTAGGATGGGGCCCGTCGTCTTCATCTCCCGGCCTTATGCCCTTAAGGCTCTCATAGAGCGCCGCCTCCAAGAGAGCGGCGAAATCCCCTGAGCTTACGACAATCGCCCCGCGGCTCTTGGCAAAACCCGCAAGCTCCCTGTCTGAGGAGACTATCGTAAGGCCTCTGCCTGCTTTTCCGGCAAGCTCCATGATGACGCAGTCCGCCTCCTCGCCGTCTTTGGAGAATATCACCTCGACCCCTGCCTTCATCTCCCGGCCCCTCGTAAGCCTGCCTGAGCTGGTGCCGTCAAAGACGGCCGTGACCTTCGCGCCCCTGAGCTTTTTGTAAATTGAAAGCTCCTCTATGAGCCTTCCGCGCGCTTCTTCGATATCCGAAAGGCATTCAAAGCCTCTCGCGCCTAAGAGGTTATAGCCGTCTATCACAATCCTTAAAGCCATGCTTTTTATGATAACAGAGTAAAGGGGCTCCGGCAAGTATGAGCAAAATCTGTGCAGGGCGGACTTAAGGTGCATAAAAATTAATCTTATTTGCGGCGAAGGCCATTAAAAACCGGCTTTTTTGCCCTATAAAGGGCGGCATGGATATTGCTTTTACATATAAATGGGGATGCCTTGAGCCCTCGCAGGGACCGGCCCTTTTTGCCCGCAATATCCGCGTGCAATTTAGGGCGAAACAGCTTTACAATGCCTGCCCGGTGTGTTAGGTTTTTGGGATTCTTAAAGGCGGGAGGCCTTAAATGAAAAAGATAGAGGCGATCATAAAACCATTTAAGCTCGACGAGGTAAAAGAGGCGCTAAACGATATCGGTATCAAGGGCATAACGGTATCAGAGGTAAAGGGATTCGGGAGGCAAAAAGGGCATACCGAGCTCTACAGGGGCACGGAGTATGTCGTGGATTTCCTCCCCAAGATAAAGCTGGAGATAGTGGTTAAGGAAGACCTCGTGGCCAAGGTCGTGGAGACGATAGTCAACTCGGCAAGGACGGGCAGGATAGGGGACGGGAAGGTCTTTGTGCTCTCCGTCGATGAGGTCGTAAGGATAAGGACTGGAGAGAGGGGAGAAGAAGCGATTTAGGATTTTTCTCCCTGCCTTTAGCGGCAGGGTTTAAGGCATATTATTTGACAATGAAAAGGAGGAGATATGACGCCGAAGGAAGTACTAAAGTTCACTAAAGAAAAGAACGCCAGGATGGTGGATTTCAAGTTTCTCGATTTCGTGGGGATATGGCAGCACTTCTCAGTGCCGGTAAGCGAGCTTAGCGAGGATCTATTCGAAGAGGGGCTCGGCTTCGACGGCTCCAGCATCCGCGGCTGGCAGCCCATACACGCAAGCGACATGCTCGTGATACCGGACCCCACTACGGCCGTGATGGACCCGTTCTCGGAGACCCCTACGATGAGCCTTATTTGCAATATAGTAGACCCTATAACAAGAGAGTCTTACTCAAGGGACCCGAGGAATATAGCGCAGAAGGCCGAGGCCTACCTGAAATCGACAGGCATAGGAGATACCGCCTACTTCGGCCCTGAGCCCGAGTTCTTCATATTCGACGATATCAGGTACAGCCAGGGGCCGAACCACGGGTACTATTACATAGATTCGATCGAGGGCATCTGGAACACGGGCCGCGAGGAAGGCCCCAACCTCGGATATAAACCCCGCCACAAGGAGGGCTACTTCCCTGTCCCGCCGACGGACAGCCAGGAGGACATAAGGACAGAGATGTGCCTCGTGATGGAGCAGGTGGGCATCCAGATCGAAAGACAGCACCACGAGGTCGCAACCGCCGGGCAGGCAGAGATCGACATGAGGTTCGACAGCCTTTTAAAGATGGGCGACAAGCTCATGTGGTTCAAGTATATCGTTAAGAACGTGGCGAAGAAGTGGAGGAAGACGGTTACATTCATGCCCAAGCCGATCTTCGGCGACAACGGCAGCGGCATGCACGTCCATCAGTCGATCTGGAAGGGCGGAAAGCCCCTGTTCGCCGGGAACGGATACGGCGGCATGAGCGAGCTCGCCCTCTACTACATAGGCGGGATACTAAAGCACGCAAGGGCATTGAACGCATTCTGCAACCCCGGCACGAACTCTTACAGGAGGCTTGTGCCCGGCTTTGAGGCGCCGATAAACCTCGCGTATTCGTCGAGGAACCGCTCGGCGTCGATAAGGATACCTATGTACTCGCCCTCGCCCAAGAGCAAGAGGATTGAGGTGAGGTTCCCTGACCCCTCATGCAACGGGTACCTCGCGTTCGCCGCGATGCTCATGGCAGGCCTCGACGGCATACAGAATAAGATCGACCCCGGCGAGCCGCTCGATAAGGACATCTACGGCCTCTCACCCGAGGAGCTCTCGAAGGTCCCCTCTGCCGCAGGCTCGCTCGAAGAGGCTCTCGCGGCCTTAAAGGCCGACCACGAGTTCCTCTTAAAGGGCGATGTGTTTACTCAGGACGTCATAGACACTTGGATGGAGTACAAGAAGGAGAAAGAGGCTGACCCGGTAAGGCTCCGTCCGGTGCCGCACGAGTTCGCGCTCTACTACGACTGCTAAGCTCACAAGACGAAAAAAGCCCCGTGGCCACAC
>JAUSLB010000188.1 GCA_030646655.1 Deltaproteobacteria bacterium
GGTCAAAAATGAGAAACGGATACGGATATGGGAGAAGCTGTAAATGAAGATTGAAAGGAATGAAACTCCCCGCATCAAGCTGCGAGGTATCGAAGCCCACTACGGCTGAAAAAGTCTCGAAGCAAGCTTCGGGGAATTGAACCCTCTAGTAGAGGGATTAAGTCAATTGCATGCCTTCAGAGAAAAACTGAACGTGGAGCCTTTGCCCGGAGCGCTCTCCACATGGAGCCTGCCGTTATGGCCCTGTATGATGTGCTTGACGATGGCAAGCCCGAGCCCCGTGCCGCCGAGATCCCTCGAGCGGGCCTTATCGACCCTGTAGAACCTCTCGAATATCCTCGGTATGTCGGAGGGCGGGAACCCTATGCCTGTGTCCTTCACATCGACCCGTATATCCCCCTTGCTGGCGCAGGCGCTTAAGCTTACGCCCCCGCCGGGAGGGGTGTACTTTATCGCGTTGTCGAGCAGATTCACCACGACCTGCTCGAGCCTGTCGCGGTCGCCGAGGGCCTTGGGCAGGCCTTCTGGTATCCGCGAGGTTATCTTTATGCCCTTGTCCCTTGCCTGCTTCTCGAAACCTGTCTTTGTGGAAAGGAGTATCTCTTTTATGTCAACGGGCTCGGAGACTATCTCCATCTGATGGGACTCAAGTTTCGACAGCGTCAGCAGGTCGTCTATGAGCCTCGACATGCGCGTGGCGTGCCGGTCTATGACGCGAAGGAACTCTTTAAGGGTGTTCTTGTCGTCCATGCCCCCGTCAAGGAGCGTTTCCGAATATCCTTTTATGCTCGCAAGCGGCGTCCTCAGCTCATGCGATACATTGGCGACAAAGTCTTTCTTGATCGTCTCCACCCTTTTTTCCTCCGTTATGTCCTGAAGGAAAAGGAGCAGCCTGAAATCATTCCTGTCTATAAGCGGCACGAGCCGCACATTAAAGAACCTCCCTCCCTCGCTTATCTCTATCGATTCAGGAGAGCTGTAGCGCCCCGCCAGAAAGGACCGGACCGTGGAGGCGAGGGCTGTATTTTCTATTATCTCCTCAAGCATCCTGCCCTCGACCCCGTCTTTTACGGGGAAGGAATTTACGAAAAAGGGGTTTGCGTAAAGCGCCCTGAGAGCCGGATCGAGCACCAGCACGCCTGTCTGCATCTCCCTTGCTATAGCCTCGAGTATTATATTCTTTGCCATATATTATTTAATCAACTCAAACTTATCCATATTAGGGATGTAGGCATACATGCCGCCTGTGCCGATATCATAATACCATCCATGGAGGAACAGCATCCCTTCTTTGAGCGCCTGAGCCACAAAAGGATAGGTCTGGATATTCTCAATCTGGGCAAGGACATTTTCTTTTTCCGTGATCATCTGAATCTCTTCTGGAGGGCCGCCCGCAAGAGATCCGCTGACAATATCCTTAACGGGCATTGCAAGCTTCAGCCAATCTTTCAAATGAGGCATGGTATCCAACTCCATATCATCCTTATTAAGCGCCTTGATAGCGCCGCAATTAGAATGCCCGCAGACAATAATATCAGACACCTTCAAAACCAAAACAGCGAACTCTATCGCAGCCGCGGTGCTGTTTTTATCCTTTAAGGCGTCATGCGGGGGGATGATATTACCGACGTTCCTGAGGATAAAAAGCTCCCCGGGCTTGCTCTGCGTAACCAAAGCCGGGTCTACGCGTGAATCGGCGCACGTGATGAAAAGGACGTCAGGATCCTGGCTGTTTGACAGCCTTTTGAAGAAGTCTTCCTCTTTTTTAAAAAACGATTCCTGAAATCTGCGGATGCCTTTATAAAGCCTTTCCATTTACATCCCTTTAAAAATACTTTTTAAAATATAGCAGGTTGCTTCAAGCCGCAACCTGATAGGCAATCACCATGATGGGGGACGGATTGCCCTCTGGATGCTCGCCGGCTCATGAAGTGACAAGGCGAGCAATATAAATGTAATTTTCCTTACCAGCCACAATCCGCTCTTGTTTATGGATTATGCAGGTGCGAGGCCGAAAAGTATCGAGCAATTTGGAAGGATTGGACGGAGGCTCTCCGGCCAAATCGTGGCTGAAAAAGTCCAGGACGGAGTTTTTCAGCATTCTGATAAGAAAATCGCCGGTTTGTTTACTACTCGCCTTTGAACCTGTACCCCACCCCCCTTACGGTCTCAATATACCGGCTGGCGCTTTTAAGCTTTGCCCTAAGCCTTCTTACATGGGTATCGACCGTCCTCGGTATGACGAAGCAGTCCCTTCCCCACGCCCTGTCAAGCAGCGTGTCCCTTGAAAGCACCCTGCCCTTTGCCTTTATAAGCTCGGCGAGCAATTTAAATTCCGTCGAGGTCATCTCCACATCAAGGCCTTCCACATTGACCCTGTGCCCGGGGATATCGACGGTAAGGCCGTTTAATGAGAACTCCTTTTCTTCTTCCTGAGTTTTCGAGGGGCTGGAGCCTGCCCTCTTAAGGACGGCTTTGACGCGGAGGATCAATTCCCTCGGGCTGAACGGCTTTGTGATGTAGTCTTCCGCCCCGAGCTCGAAGCCGACGACCTTATCGACCTCTTCGCCCTTGGCGGTAAGCATTATTACGGGTATCTGGCGGGTATACTCGCTCCCCTTGAGCCTCTTTAAGACCTCGGTGCCTTCCATGTCGGGGAGCATTATATCGAGGATAATGAGGGCCGGCCCTTTTGCCTTCGCGGCCTCTATGGCCTCTGGGCCGTCCTTGGCGAGCAAAACCTGGAAGCCGGCCTTTTTAAGGTTATAGTCGAGGAGGTTTAATATGTCCGCCTCGTCGTCGACTACGAGTATTTTAGGCCCCGTCCTCTGCAAGCAGCTCCTTCACCTTCCGCTCTATCTCGTCCCGGACTCTACTCAAGACCTCAGGGGGCCTGCCGAGCGGGTCCTCTATCTTCCAGTCCGTCTTCTTCCCTTTGAAGTCCGCAGGACATAACATACCAGCCGAGCAGCACCCGAGAGTCACTACTACATCAGCCCAGTCTATCATCTCGTCCGTCAACTGCTTGGATGACTGCGCCGAGATGTCTATGCCCCTTTCCTTCATCGCCTCTATCGTGGCCTTATTCACATGGCCCGTAGCTGATGTGCCCGCGCTCCTGACCTCTATCTTCCCCCTGCCGAGCGCGTTCGCGAACCCCTCGGCAATCTGGCTCCTGCAGGTATTGCCTACGCAGACAAAGAGGACCTTTTTAACGGTTTTTCCTGATGGCATGGCTTATTTTTCAATCAAAAGGCCCGGTCTTGAAGGCCGGGCCTGCGTTTCATTTCGTATTTATCCTACCATACGCCTGATGTCAGGTACTCGTGTATGGAGTCTGCGGCCTTTCTCCCGTCGCCCATGGCGAGGATGACGGTAGCGCCGCCCCTCACTATGTCGCCGCCCGAGAAGACCCCTTTCTTGCTCGTCCTGCCGGTATCCATGTTCACGGTGATGTTGCCCCATTTATTCACCTTTATGTCAGGCGTCGTCTGGGGGATGAGAGGGTTCGCCCCGTTGCCGATAGCTATGATGGCCACATCGGCCTCCATCAGGAACTCAGAGCCTTTTATCTCAACCGGCCTTCTTCTGCCTGACTCATCGGGCTCGCCGAGCTCCATCCTTAAGCACTCAACCCCCGTGACCTTCCCGTCCCTGTCCCCTATGAAACTCTTGGGGCTGGCAAGGAGCTGGAACTTAAGCCCCTCCTCCTCCCCGTGATGTATCTCCTCTATCCTCGCGGGCATCTCCTCCCTGGAACGCCTGTAGACTATCGTTACCTGCTCGGGGCAGAGCCGCAGGGCCGTGCGGGCCGAGTCCATAGCGGTATTGCCGCCGCCGAAGACCACGACCTTCCTCCCGCGTATGACGGGCGTGTCGAACTCAGGGAACTGGTAGGCCTTCATTAGGTTCACCCTCGTTAAGTACTCGTTCGCCGAATAGACCCCGGAGAGGTTCTCGCCCGGTATGCTCATGAAGTTGGGCAACCCAGCGCCCGAGCCCACGAATACCGCGCCGTAACCGTTCGATAACAGCTCGTCTATGGTTTCGAGCTTTCCTATTACCGCGTTCACCACAATATCAACGCCCATGCGCTTGAGGTACTCCACCTCGGACTGGACTATCTTTTTCGGGAGCCTGAACTCAGGTATCCCGTACATCAGGACCCCGCCTGCGGTATGGAGCGCCTCGAATACCGTTACCTTGTGCCCCTTCTTTACGAGGTCTCCGGCTACGGTCAGCCCTGCGGGGCCCGCGCCGACCACGGCGACCTTTTTGCCGCTCCACTTAGGGATCTCCGGGATAGTTATCTCCCCGTGCTCGCGCTCAAAATCAGCGGCGAACCTCTCTAATCTCCCGATAGATACGGGCTCGGCCTTTTTGCCTACGATGCAGACCTTTTCGCACTGGTCTTCCTGCGGGCAGACCCTTCCGCATACGGCCGGCAATCCGTTGGTCTCCTTGATCTTACGGGCGGCCTCAACGAACTTGCCTTCTGACATGAGCCTTATAAACCACGGTATGTCTATATTTACGGGGCAGCCTCCGACGCACAGGGGCTTTTTGCACTGGATGCACCTTTTGGCCTCCTCAATCGCCTGCTCCGCGGAATACCCGTAAGGGACCTCGTAGAAGTTCCTGACCCTCTCCTTGGGGTCCTGCTCGGCCATCGACTGCCTCGGTATCTTCATCCGTTCCTTTGTTTCCTTCGGGTCCATCTTGCCTTGCTCCTTTTGCTCCCTACAGCAAGTTGCAGGGAATCTTCGCTACGCATTTACAAAAACTATTTATCGCACCTCTCGTAGCACTTCTCGCCCTCGTGGTAGGTGAACTCCTCCATAGCCGTCTTCTCTTCCTTCAGATAGCTCCTGTTCCTTAATATAAGCTCGTCGAAGTTGACCTCGTGGCCGTTGAACTCAGGGCCGTCCACGCACACAAAGCGGTTCTTCCCGGCTATGGTCACCCTGCACGCCCCGCACATGCCGGTGCCGTCGACCATTATGGGGTTCAGGCTTACCATCGTAAGGATATTGTAGGGCTTCGTCACATTGCTTACGGCCCTCATCATGGGAATAGGGCCTATGCCCACGACGAACCCTATCTTCATCCCCTCGTTAATCAGGTTCTGCAAAACCTGCGTCACAAAACCGTGGTGGCCGTAGCTCCCGTCGTCCGTTGTCAGATGGAGCTCGCCGCTTACCGCCCTCATCTCCCGTTCGAGTATAAGGAGGCTCTTCGTACGCGCCCCTATTATCGATACGACCTTGTTGCCTGCGGCCTTGAGCGCCTTGGCTATGGGCAGCACAGGGGCCGTGCCTATGCCTCCGCCTACGCATACGGCGATGCCGAAGTTCTCGATGTGGGTCGGACGCCCGAGCGGGCCTACGACATCGAGTATCATGTCGCCCTTTCCCATATCGCCGAGGAGCGCCGTGGATTTGCCGACCTCCTGGACGATAATGGTGATTGTGCCTTCCTTCTCGTCGGAATCGACTATGGTTAGCGGTATCCGCTCGCCCTGCTCGTTCATCCTCAGGACAACGAACTGGCCGGCCTTGCGCTTCTTGGCTATGAGCGGGGCCTTTATCTTAAACTGATAGACCGTATGAGCTAATTCGATCTTCTCCGTTATCTCGAACATCATCGACTCCTTTTCGACCCGATCTTGAAGAAAATTCAGGGTTCCGGATAAAATACCAGAATCGTAAATTCAAGGCAATGATTTCATTCCAAGGCAAATCCAGAACTCTATATTGCCTTTTGAGCCTTTTATGGGAGATTCCGCCGTCCCCAAGACATCAAAGCCGAGGCTTATGGAAAAATCCTTTATCCTATCTATAACCTCTTTATGGAGCAGGGGGTCTTTTACTATCCCGCCCTTTCCGACCTTGCCCTTGCCAACCTCGAACTGGGGCTTTATGAGGGCGAGGATACGGCCTGAGCCTTTTATCAGCTCCTTTACCTTCGGCAGCACCTTTTCAAGGGAGATGAAGGAGACGTCTATGACAGCCATATCAGCCTGCTCGCCTATATCAGCGGGGTCAAGATACCTGATGTTCCTCTCCTCCAATACAACTACCCTCGGGTCGTTCCTTAAATTTATGTCAAGGAGGCCTTTTCCCACGTCTATGGCATAGACCTTCTTCGCCCCCCTCTTAAGGAGGCAGTCCGTGAACCCGCCTGTGGATGCGCCCACATCGAGGATAACGAGGCCGCTTACATCCGCCTTGAACTCATCGAGCGCCCCTTGGAGCTTTACCCCGCCCCTGCTTACGAAGGGCAGCCCCTCCTTGATAAAAATATCCGATTCAGGGTCTATGGCAGCTCCGGCCTTGTCTATAACCGTGCCGTTGACCGTAACCTTGCCGGCCATTATGAGGGCCTGCGCCTTCTGGCGGCTCTGTACGAGGCCCCTTTCGGCCATAAGGGCGTCGATCCTTACCTTCTGCGTTTTCAATGAACCTCCCCGCAGCAAGCTGCGTGGTATCGAAGTCCTCTACGGCTGAAAAAGTCTCGAAGCAAGCTTCGGGGAATTGAACCCTCAGTAGAGGGATTAAATCAAAAAGCCATCTTAAGCGCCTTTTTGCTGTCGCTTATAAAAAGCCTTACAGCCTTCTCTATCCCGGTTGCGTCGAGCCCGAGCTGGGCCCTCAGCTCTTCCTGAGTCCCATGCTCTATGAACTCATCGGGCACGCCTATCCTTCTTACCGGGCATTTTACCGAGCGCTCCTCAAGCAGTTCCATGACGGCGCTCCCGAACCCGCCCTGAAGGGCGTTCTCCTCTGCCGTTATGATGCCGGAAGATGAAGACGCTATCTTTAATATGCACTCCTCATCGAGCGGCTTTACGAACCGGCAGTTGACGACCCCGGCCTTTATCCCGGCCTTCTCAAGCCTTAAAGACGCCTCAAGCGCGGGATTTACCATTGTGCCGAGGGCGAGGATATAGACCTCCCCGCCTTTAAGCACCTCGGCCTTTCCCAGAGGTATCTCCCTTAAAGGCCCTAAAGTACCGGCCCCGAGACAAACGCCCCTCGGATATCTTATGGCAACAGGCCTCTTATAATTTATCGCTGAGAAAAGCAGATGCCTGAGCTCCTCTTCGTCCTTCGGGGCCGCCAGCGCCATATTCGGCAGATGCCTTAAAAAAGAGATATCGAACAGCCCGTGATGCGTAGCGCCGTCCGCGCCCACGATCCCCGCCCTGTCCATCGCTATCACTACCGGCAGGTTCTGCAGGCATACGTCGTGGAAGACCTCGTCATAAGCCCTCTGGAGGAATGTGGAATATATGGCCGTGACAGGGATAAACCCTTCCTTTGCCAGCCCCGCCGCGAAGGTTAAGGCGTGCTGCTCGGCGATCCCCACGTCAAAGAACCTCTCGGGGAACTTTTCAGCGAACTTGGAGAGCCCCGTGCCTTCCGGCATGGCGGCCGTTATGGCGACAACCCTTTTATCCCTTTCAGCTATCTCCATAAGCGTGGAGCTGAAGACGTTCGTATAGGAGGGCTTCGGCTCTTTTTTGGGCCTCCCGCTTTCTATCACAAAAGGCCCGACGCCGTGGAAGGACGCCGGGTCTTCCTCGGCAGGGAGATACCCCTTGCCCTTTTTCGTGAGCACATGGACCAGGACAGCGCCTTTCAATTCGCTTACATCGCTAAGTGTGGCGACTAACGAGGCGATATCGTGGCCGTCTATGGGGCCTATATAATGGAAGCCGAGCCCCTCGAAGAGCATGCCGGGGGTAAGGAGCGTAATCAAAGAGTCCTCGGCCTTCTTAGCGATGCCGATCAGCCTCTCGCCTATCCTCGGTATGGATTTTATGAAGGACTCGACCTCCATCTTGAACTTGGTCGCGAACCTTCCGGTTATCTTCCTGCTTAAGAAGGTAGATAGCGCCCCTACGTTCTTGGATATCGACATCTCGTTGTCGTTAAGGATGACTATTATGTCTTTTTTTAAGTGCCCTGCCTGATTCAGGCCCTCGAAGGCGAGCCCTGCCGTGAGAGAGCCGTCGCCGATTACGGATACCACCTTATAATCTTTGCCGCTCAAGTCCCTTGCCGCGGCCATGCCGAGGGCGGCCGAGATAGAGGTAGATGAGTGGCCTACGCCGAACGAGTCGAACGGGCTCTCGGAGGGCCTCGGAAAGCCGCTTATACCTCCGAGCTGCCTTAAAGTATGGAAGTCCTTTCTCCTGCCGGTAAGTATCTTATGCGCGTAGGCCTGATGGCCCACGTCCCAGATTATCTTATCCTCCGGGGCGTTAAGGACATAGTGGAGGGCTATGGCAAGCTCCACCGCGCCGAGGCTCGAGGCGAGATGCCCCCCCCTTTCGGAGACGGTCTCGATTATAAGCTTCCTTATCTCCCCCGCCACCTCCGGGAGCTCCTGCGGTTTAAGCCTCTTTAAATCCGCCGGGAGATCTATATTTTCAAGCTTTCCCATTCTTTTTAAAATCCCCTGTCTATCAGGATGCGGAAAAAGTCCGTCCTGGCCTTTTTCCGCTACGGCTTAGCCTCACGGACTGGCAGAACTTCGTTCTTTCCGGCAAGGAAATTTTTCATTTATATAGCTCGCCTTATCACTTCGTGAGCCGGCGAGCATCCAGACGGCCAAGCCTCACAAATTGCTCGACTTTTCAGTCTCGCAATTTGGCATTCCGTCCATGGATTGCCAAACAGGTTGCGGAAAAACGCAACCTGTTAAGACTATTTCCTTCTCGATATAATGTAGCGGGCTATCGCCCTCAGGGGGTCGGCCTTTTTGTCGAAGCTTGAGAGCGACTGGATCGATTTTTCAACGAGTTCCCCGGCCCTCTTCTTGGATTCATCCATTCCTATAAGCGAGGGGTATGTTGCCTTGCCTTTCTTCTCATCGGCCCCGGCGGTCTTGCCCAGAACCTCGGTAGAGCCTTCCACATCGAGTATATCGTCGGCTATCTGGAAGGCGAGCCCGATCGCCTTGCCGTATCCATCCAATGCCTCAATCTCAGCTTCTTTTGCCCCTCCGAGTATCGCCCCGCACCTTACCGCCGCGAGTATCAGCTCTCCTGTCTTATGGATGTGTATGTATTCGAGGACCGGGAAGGGTATGTCCTTGCCCTCTGACTCTATGTCTATCATCTGCCCGCCTATCATGCCCGTTGAGCCGGCGGCGCGCGCGACCTCGGCGGCTGCGCGTATTATCGCCTCTTTATTCGCGGATGGGGTCTTGGCTATGAGCTCGAAGGCGGCCGTCAATAGAGCGTCCCCCGCGAGGATCGCGGCCGCCTCGCCCCAAGCCTTATGGCAGGCGGGCCTGCCCCTCCTTAAATCGTCGTTATCTATGGCAGGCAGGTCGTCATGGATAAGCGAGTAAGTATGGATGCACTCGAAGGCGCAGGCGGTATTTATCGCCTCTTCGGTCTTTCCCCCGGCCGTTTCGCACGCCGCCAAAACGAGTATGGGCCGAAGCCTTTTTCCCCCGGCAAAGAGGCTATAGTGCATCGCCCTGTGGAGGCTTTGCGGGTACTCGTCCTCTTTGGGGAGGAGGTCTTTAAGCCCCTTGTTTACTATCCCGGCCTTCTCGGCCAGATATCTCTCAAGGTTCAAAGGGCCTCCTCAGGAGCGGCGAAGGCCTTTGGGCCGGATAATTTTATTCCCAATTCCAAGACCTTTTCTGCAGGCTTAGCGGGCGTTTTGCCCGTTGCCCGGTAAATTAATATGATAACAGAACGGGATTAAAAAAACAAGAAATGCCGATTTTGGGTCAGAGTGAATTTGAAAGGCGATAAAGAAAGCCCCCTTTTAGGCTTTTTGGGCATAAAAGGGGGCTTTTAGCGGCGAAAGAAGATTTGAGTAAGCGAATCCGTCCTGCCTTAGTTAAATACTATGGGGAGTTTTAAGTCAGGCTAACGGAATTCAAAACCTATCAGACCTTTACTACATTCGATGCCTGAGGGCCTTTGGGGCCTTGAGTGATCTCGAATTCGACCTCCTCGCCTTCCTTGAGGGTCTTGAAGCCTTCGCCGGTTATCGCGGTGTAATGTACGAATACATCCTCACCGGATTCCTGCTGGATGAAACCGAAACCCTTTGTGTCATTGAACCACTTTACTTTGCCTCTTGCCATTTCTTGTGCCTCCTTTTTTCTCTGGAACTTTCTTGCAGATAAATAAGGCCGTGGAAGGTTACTGCGGTCCCCCCACGGCCCGATAACCAAAACCACCAACGCTCTGCAAAATTGAATGCCCCATCTGTAAAATTTAGGCTATGCTACCAATTTCAATAAACCCTGTCAAGCTTTTTTTACGAAAGAACATAAGATTTGTAAGTTCCACGCTTAATCCCCTGTTTAAAAAAATTAAGGTCTCAGCCGCGCCCTTTCAGTCCTGTTCAACAATTTCAGAGAGCTTTACAATTTCTATGCCGATCTCATCAAGCCCTGAAACGGTCTCTTTAAGCGCCTCTATCGTCTCCGGGTACGGGTGCCCGATCCCTATGGCCCTGCCCCTCTTCCTTGCTATGGCCACGAGCTCGGAGATCTGCCCCTTTATGTACTTTACATCGCGGTTATTGTCGAGAAAGACGTTCCGGTCAGCGTTCCTGACCCCGAGCTTTTTCGCGAGCTTCCCCGCGACAGAATTCGACGATGTGCGGCTGTCGAGGAATATCATATCCCTTTTCTTTACCACCAGCAGCACCGCCCTCATAAGCGCCTCGTCCTCGGTGAACTTCGAGCCCATGTGGTTATTTACGCCTATGGCGTTGGGCACGGTCTTTAAATCCCGCTCGACCTGAGCCCTCACCTCGTCCGCTGTCATGGCAGTAAGGAGCGCGCCCTTGCCGGGGTTATTGTCCTCGGCGTCCTTGGGCTCCATCGGCAGGTGCAATATAACCTCAAGCCCGTTCAAGTGGGCCTCGTTCGCCACATCGCGCGAGTGCCTTAAGTTCGGCATTACCGCTATCGTTATAGGCCCCTTTATTTTCAAGATCTCTTTCAGCTTTTCAAGGTCCTGCCCCATGTCGTCTATGACTATCGCGACCATGGGGTAAGCCTTCGGGGGCGCTTCAGGCGCCTCGGGCGCCTCCGGAATTACCGGCTCTAAAGGCTTTTCTTCGGGTATGGAGGCTATCGGGGGCTTTTCTTCATGGTAGGGTTTTTGAAAATATCCGTATTCGAAAAGGAAAAAGACAAAGGCGGCCCCTGCTGCGAAGCCTAAGGCAAGGGGGCCTCCCCATCTGAGGAGGCCCCTATTTTTTCTTTGTCTTCCCATTAATGACGGAGTTTAGCTGACCTTCTGCGTTACGCCTTTGAAGATGTACCAGCTCTTAAGGTACTCAACCGCCCTCTTAAGCTGTACGTCCTCTGTTTCATCAGGCTTGGGTGAATCGGTCTTGAGCTTGTCTGCCTCTTTTTTCTCGTCCTTCTTCTCGGTCTTGCTTATCTTCTCGGACCCGCCCTCCGCGGCAAGGTGCCCCTCGAGGTCTTTTTCTTTTAAATGCCCCTTCGGGGTCTCGCCGACGACTATGTCGGGCTCTATGCCCTTTGCCTGTATCGACCTGCCTGAAGGGGTGTAGTACTTGGATGTGGTCAGCCTCAGCGCCGAGCCGTCGGATAGAGGTATTATGGTCTGCACCGAGCCCTTGCCGAACGTCTCCGTGCCGAGAATGAGCGCCCTCTTATGGTCCTGAAGCGCTCCTGCGACAATCTCCGATGCGCTCGCGCTCCCGTTATTCACCAGCACTATCATCGGGTACTCGGGCTGGCTCTTGGCGGCATCGGCATTAAAGGTCATGTCCTGCCCGGCCGCCCTGCCCTTGGTGTAAACGATAAGGCCTGAATCGAGGAACTCGTTCGATACCGACACCGCCTCCTGCAAGAGCCCGCCGGGGTTGTTCCTTAGATCGAGCACAAGCCCCTTCATCTTCCCGTTATTCTTTGCGGTAAGCTCCTTCAGGGCCTTCTCGAGATCATCCGTCGTATTCTCCTGAAACTGCGATATCCTCACGTAGCCGAAGCCGTCCTCGAGGACCCTGGACTTTACGCTCTTAACCTTGATGATAGCCCTGTTGATGGTAAAGGGCTTAGGCGAATCGAACCCTTCCCTCATTATGTGGATGGTGACAGGGGTGTCTTTCGGGCCCCTCATCAGGTTCACCGCCTCGCTCAACGCCATGTCCTTTGTCGACTTATCCCCTATCTTTACGATCTTGTCGCCCGCAAGGAGGCCTGCCTTGTAAGCCGGGGTGTCCTCGATCGGCGAGACCACCGTGAGGATATTGTCCTTCATCCCTATCTCTATGCCTATGCCGCCGAAGCTCCCCTTCGTGTCTACCTGCATGTCGCTATACTCTGCGGGGGTCATAAAGCTCGAGTGCGGGTCGAGGCCCTTGAGCATGCCCTTGATAGCGTTATAAATGGTATCCTTAGCCTCCACAGGCTCGGCATAATTCTCCTGCACTATGCCCAGAACGTCCGTGAATAGTTTAAGGTTCTCGTATGTGGAGTTCGGAACAGCCACCACCCTCTGGGACATTCCCCAAGAGGCAAAGGTGAGAACGGCCACTATTACGAGGACCCCGCCTAAGAATCTGGGTCTGGTAAACCTTTTTATCATCTGATATCCCTCCTATTTCGGAACCCGGCCCCAAGGCCCGGAGACTCCATTATATAATAAATCGATAATAAAAATAAATAAAATCACTTCTCAGCGAGCCACGAGACAGGATCCCGTGGGACCCCCCTCTGGCGTATCTCGAAATACAGCCCTGTCAATGAGCTCGGTCCGGTATCCCCCACTACGGCCACCTCCTCGTCCTTTTTCACATCCTCTCCCCGCTCCTTCAATATCCTGGAAAGGTGGGCGAAAAGGGTGTAAAACCCGCCCTTATGGTCTATTATCATCACCTGCCCGTAGCCCTTGAGCCACCCGGTGTATATCACCTTCCCGTCATAGACGCTCTTAACCGGAGCGCCGGGGCGCGCCTCTATCTCTATCCCGTTGTTGAATGTGACCGTATTGAACTTCGGGTGCCTCACCCTGCCGTACATCGATACGATGTTGCCCTCTACCGGCATGCGGAGCCTGCCCTTCATCGCCGCAAAGCCGCTCGCGCCCGTTGTATCCAAGGGGGCCTCCTCCTCCGCCCTTAGCTTATTTAAAAGCTCGGTTAACTCCAAAGCCGCGTCTTCAAGCTCCTTTATTACCTTGAGCCTCTTTTCCTTCTCGTGCTTTACATCCGTAAGCAGGACCATCCTTCCCCTTTGAAGGGCCTCTGCCTCGGCCTTTTTTTTCACGACCTCCCCCCTGACCGAGGCCATGTCGCCGTACAGGGCGCCGAGTTTCCTCCTCTCGGAGGCAAGCCTTAAAATCGCCTCCTCGTAATCCGAAATTAGCTTTGAGTCGGAATCCATTATCATCGTAAGGTACTTGTGCTTCCTCCCGATGCCGCTTGCCTCGGAGGAGAACAGCACGCTTAACGCCTCGCCCCTTTTCATCCTGTACATGGCCCTCAGGCGCGCCTCGAGGCTGTCTGAAAGCTCTCTTTTTTTCTTTTCGATCCTTTCTATGCGGACGTTGGCGGTATTTATATCCCTCTGTATCGAGGAAAGCCGCAGCTCGATCTTTTTTAGCTCCTCCCTTTTCGCGGTAAGGCTCTTATTTATCGAGTCGAGCTCTTCGAGTATGCCGGTCTCTTTCTCTGAGACGGCCTTGACGCCCTTTTTTTCTTCCCGGATCTGCTTTTTTACGTCCTCAAGGCGCTTCTCCTTTTTTATGACCTCCTGCTTGGAAGAGCGCTGGACGGCGTCAGCCCCGGAATGGAGAGCAAACAAGAGAAAAAGGATAAGAGCTGTCCTCATACCTTTAGGAACCTGCCCATGGATATCAGGCTCCCGGCGACCCCCATTATAACTCCCGCAACGACCAGCAGCCCGAATACCACATAAGCCGGGAAAGGGACATCCGCCACGAAGCTGAAATAAGGCGGTATGTTCGATAATAGCAGGTAACGCCCTGCCCCGAGGACGACTAACGCGAGCACCCCGCCTAAAAGCCCCTGCAATGCCCCTTCTATGAAGAACGGCACCTTGACGAAAAGGGTCGAGGCGCCCACGAGCCTCATAATCTCTATCTCGTCTTTCCTCGCGTAAACTGTAAGCCTGATAGTATTGGAAATTATAAAGATCGTCGCGGCGGCCAGGAATACGCCTATTATCAGGGC
>JAUSLB010000189.1 GCA_030646655.1 Deltaproteobacteria bacterium
CCTCTCCTTCGAGTATCCCCGCCGCCTTGACGGCCTCGAACCTCGTTGACGAAATCGCGTATAGGGTTATATCAGCGTCATCCACTATCAGGTCTTCCAGCTCCTTTGAGTTCGAGTAGCTCGCCCGGTGCTCGCTCACAATCATAGGGTCGTCGTTTGAGATATAGTCTTTCCAGACCTCCTCGTACTCCTTGGGCGTCATTGGGGAGGCCACCCTGAAGCCCGGGAAGTGCATGAAGATGCTGTGGAGCACCCCCGAGTGGACAGGGCCGAGCCCCTCCGCGGCTATGGCCCTTACGAATACCGGGGCGGCCTTTCCGTGAAGCTCCTTTACCTTGGCGGCGTAAAAAATAAGCGGGCTTCCGTTAAGTATCAGGAAGTCCTGAAACCTTACTACGAATATCGGCCTCCTGCCCACGAGCGCGGCCCCGGCCGCTATCCCGGCTCCTGCCACGTCCGTCATCGGGAGCTCGATAATGCCCTTGCAGTCAGGCACCGTGTTGTTCACCCACCCGACAGCCGAGATCGACTCACCCAAGAGCATCCCCCCGCCCTCCTCAAGGTGCCTTCTCGTTATTTCCCTGATAGTCTCTGCAACAGTTTTTTGTCCCATATCTTCCCCATCGATGCGCGCGCGCTGTCTTCTATTTCCGTCATCTCCTTACTGAGCCCGAGGGCGTCTAAGTCTTCCTTTATAATCCCGAACCTGTCCCATTCCGGCGGGCCGTCGACGCCTATGCCGACATGCCAGTTAGCCCTGCATGTGAAGGTGTTGATGAAGGCAGGCAGGCTTCTCCTTAGCTCCTGCGCCTTCAAAAAAAGCGTCCACGGGTCGTCGCTTAAATCCGCGCTTACGATCCCGAGCGCGTCCGCTATTTTTGTCACAGACCAGCTCCTGCGGGTGGCTACAGTAGTAAGGATGGATAAGTTATTGTCCTCGCATACGAAAAGCACCGGAAGCTTGTGCGTCGAGGCGAATCCCATGCCCGATAAGACATAGTCCTCCTCGGCGGCCCCGTCGCCGAAAAAACATACGGCAGGCTTTGAGCTTCCGAGCGCCGCTCCGACCGCGAGCGGGACATTCTCGCCTATGAGCCCGTGGTGGCCGTGCATCGTGATATTCTCCTCGTGGCACTGGACGCAGTTCGACCCTGCCCTGCCGCCGCTCGTTCCCGTAGAAAGCCCCATGAGCTCATCCCTCAGCCTTTCCGGGTCGCCTCCGAACGAGAGATACGCCGCATGGCACCTGTGCTGGGCGAATATCATGAAATCCGGTATGGCGAGCGAAAGCGCGGCGGCTATCGATTCCTGCCCTGTAGAGAGATAGACGGGGGTCGTAACAAACCCTTCTTTTACGGCACCTATAAGCCCTGCCTCGAAATGCCGCGCCGCGCATATCCTCCTGAATATCTCAAGAGAGATATCCGGGCCTAAGGCAGAGGCCGCGCCTCTTATCACATTCAGATCAGATGACCTCATAACCTCTTCACCTTGTTTTCAAGGAACCATTCGCAGGTAATCTTCAGCCCTTCCTTAAGGGTTGTGTGCGGCCTCCATCCGAGGGCCATGAATCTGGAGCAATCAAGGAGCTTCCTCTTTACCCCGTCGGGTTTTTCGGCGTCCCATTCTATGATGCCCCCGTAGCCCGTCACCTTCCTTACCATCTCCGCAAGCTCTTTAACCGAATAATCCGCCCCTGAGCCGATGTTGTAGTGCGTGTTTTGAAGCCTGTCTGAGTTCTCCATAGCGAAGACTGAGGCCTCGGCAACGTCCTCGCTATACACAAACTCCCTCCTCGGCGCCCCGCTGCCCCAGAGCGTTATCCTCTCCCTCCCCTCAACCATCGCCTCGATGAACCTCCTTATGAGGCCTGCCAGCACATGCGAGGTCTCAAGCTCGAAGTTGTCGTAAGGCCCGTACATCGAGTTCGGGACAAGGGCGGTGAACCTGTTTGTCTTATACTGGGCGTTATACGCCCTGCATGCTATGGTACCGGCTATCTTTGATATTGCGTAAGCCTCGCTCGTCTTTTCTATCCCGCCTGTAAACATGCAATCCTCTTTCATGGGCTGGGGGCAGTCCTTGGGGTACATGCACGATGAGCCGTAGAATATAAGACGCTCCGCCCTGTATTTCTGCGCGGCCTGAAATACGGAGTCCTGTATCGCTATATTCGTATGGAGGAAGGCAGCCGGGTAGGTAAGGTTAGCTATTATCCCGCCCGTGAGCCCTGCCGCGAGAAAGACGTATTCAGGCCTTTCATTCTTAAAGAATTCATCGACGGCGTTGCCGTCAGTAAGGTCAAGCTCGCCGTGGGCCCTCGTGATGATCTCCGTATAGCCCCTCTGGCTCAAGACCTTAAGGAGCGCCCTTCCGAGAAGCCCCGTATGCCCGGCCACATAGACCTTTGATGCCTTATGCATTCCCGTACCTGTAGTTTACGACTATCGTGTACCCTTTTATAAGCTCCCTTATCCCCTGCTCAAGCGTATAGGCGGGCCTAAACCCCCTCTTCTCTATCTTCTCGTTCGATACTACATAGTCCCTCTTATCAGGGTCCGTGCCCACAGGCGCTTCGAGAAAAATGAAATCAGGCACTATCTCCTTTATCTTCTCGCATAGCTC
>JAUSLB010000191.1 GCA_030646655.1 Deltaproteobacteria bacterium
CTTCCCCAAGCTTCGTTATGAGCCTTTCGTCCTTTACAAAGCCCGTAACGAATATGGACCGCATGGAGAGCCAGCCCTTATAATCGAACTCTCCGGGGTTGCCGTAATTGGAAGGGGCCTTAAGGCTCGATATGAACCTTACATAATCCCCCCTCTTAAGCTTTGCCTCGCCGTTTACGGTCATCGATACGGCCCCCGATACGCCGATCCATTCATCCCCTTTGAGGAGCCTTTTCGCCTCTGCCCTGAACCTTGTCTTGCCTTTTACAAGCTCAGGGGGAGTTTCTATTATGCCCTCAGCACCGACCCCTAAAGGGCTGAATTCGCCTGACAACGAATCCGCCTCTTCTATAAAGTTCTTTATATGGTCAGGGGGGATCGAGGGCCTGACGGACGGGAGGATACTGAGCGCGCCGAGGAAGAAGAATATCGGCGCTATAAGGAAATAATTGGGCCTCTTTACCGATAAGAGCGATATTAAGGCTAAAAGGAAGGAGGCCGCCAACCCCGTGTAGGTAACAGCGTAGGATATGCCGGAGGCGTTTACGAAGATAATACCGGAGATAAAATACAATAAAACCGGGACAAGGGGGCGCATAAGCCTCGGGCTGAGTCGTTAATTTCCGGTTTAGTGTTTAATCAATATACCATTTAAATAGCATTGATAAAACATTTTTTAAAGGCCGGCTTGACGGCGGGGGCGGGTTGATATAGCCTTTAATAGGTGGACGAAATGGAAAATAAAGACCGCCATCGTGCCCTCTTCCGTATCTCGTACATAATCCTCTTGCTCGCGGCCCTCTCGGCCTTTGCCGCGGCCTCGGCCGGGGTGGGGACAAGGCTCGGGTTCTGGGATTTCAGGACCGGCTTTGCCATCTTGAGGTTCGCGGCTTATGGAGGGCTTACGGCGGCCTTATTTTCGATAATCATGTTCCTCACGGCGTTAGCGCTGCGCGGGCCTGCCTCCATACTCGCCGTATCCGTTCTCGCGTTCATTATAGGCGGGGCCGTAATCTATGTTCCTGCCTCCCGGTGGAGGGAATCACACAGGGTCCCGGCCATACACGATATAACGACCGATACAGAGAACCCTCCTCAGCTCAAAGCCGTCCTCCCCTTGAGAAAAAATGCCCAGAACCCTTCTGAGTACGGCGGGCCGGATATAGCAAAAAAACAGCAGGCCGCGTACCCTGACATAAAGCCGCTCATCCTGCCTCTCGATAAAGACAGCGCCTTTGAAAAGGCGCTCCGCTCGGCAAGGGCCCTGGGCTGGGAGATAGTTGAGGCGAATAAGGGCGAGGGCCGGATCGAGGCTACCGATAAGACCTTCTGGTTCGGCTTTAAGGACGACATCGTGGTGAGGATAACACCGCTCGGGATAGGGTCGGCCAAGATAGATGTGAGGTCTGTATCGCGCGTCGGCAGGAGCGATATAGGCACGAATGCGAAGAGGATCAGGAGATATCTTGCGCTCCTTGAGAAATAAAGGGCCCTCTGAGGGCCTCTTTTATTTTAAGGGCGAGCTTTTCAGTGATCCCCGGGATTTTTTTAAGCTCTTCGACATCCGCCTCTCTAATCGCCTCGATATCCCCGAACCGCTCAAGGAGCGCCTTCTTTTTCTTCCCGCCGATCCCGGGGATCTCGTCGAGCTTGGACCTTATCTTTGAGCGGAGCTTCCTGTGATAAGAGATGGCGAACCTGTGGACCTCGTCCCGGATCCTCCGTAAGAGAAGATCCGGCCTCGAGCCCTCCTTAAGGAGTATCGGGTCTTTTACATTCGGCAGATAGACCCTCTCGCCCTTCGGACGCGCCTTGGCCAGAAAGTCATCGGGCTTTTCTTTAGCGAGCGCGGCCGCCTCAACGCCTTTCAGCCCCAGCTCTTCCAGAACTTTTACGGCGATATTCAACTGGCCCTTTCCTCCGTCAACGAGTATAAGGGCGGGCACGGGCAGGGCCTCTTCACCCTCTATCTTCTTATACCTCCTCGATAAAACCTGCTCCATCATCGCGTAGTCGTCCGGGCCCTCAAGCCCTTTAATCTTAAAGAGCCTGTAAGAGTTCTTATCAGGCACGCCGTCCCTGAACGTGACCATAGCCCCGACCGCCTCTCTTCCGCCGATATTAGAGATGTCGAACGCCTCGATCCTGTCAGGGGTGTTCCTCAGATGGAGCCGCGCCTTAAGCTCTTCGAG
Source organism: Deltaproteobacteria bacterium (assembly GCA_030646655.1). Taxonomy (GTDB): domain Bacteria; phylum Desulfobacterota; class GWC2-55-46; order GWC2-55-46; family GWC2-55-46; genus JACRCL01. The sequence continues at coordinate 2,193 of JAUSLB010000191.1, forward strand.
GAGGTTCGATCTGAGGGCGTGCGCCTCGGCCCTTTTCTTTAACGCCTCTACCGCGTTCGACTCGGCCATCTTAAGGAGCTTCAGTTTGTCCCCCCTGACGGGCGCGGTTATAGCCACCTTCTTTCTCTTTTTCTCGGTAAGCCACTCTTTTATGACATCGCTGTCAAGAAGCCTTGAGGGGAGTATGACCTCGTCAGGGATATACCTGTCTGCCCTGTAATACTGGGTTATGAAGGATGAGAGTATCTCCTCTTGAGGCAGTCCCGTTTCATGGAAGAAGTAATTGTCGCTGCTTACGAGCCTCCCGCCCCTTATAAGAAGCGTCTGTATCACAAGCCCTCCCTCGCCACGGACAAAGGCGACTATGTCCTGATCTATCGCCCTGTGGGTCACGACCTTCTGCTCCTCAAGCATCTCCTCGATCGCCGATATCCTGTCCCTCAGCTTTCCGGCCTCCTCGAAATCGAGATTTTTTGCCGCCTCGCTCATATTCTCTTTAAGGAGCCTTATGACTTCTTTATCCCTGCCCTCCAAAAACATTATCGCTCCGTTGACGAGTCCCCTGTAAGCCTCCTCCGGGATATAGCCTACGGCAGGCGCGGAGCATATGCCCATCTGGTAATCGAGGCACGGCCTGACCCTGTTCCGGAAGACGGAAGAGCTGCATACGCATA
>JAUSLB010000207.1 GCA_030646655.1 Deltaproteobacteria bacterium
CTTGCGGGGAAGGAGGAGGCCGTAGAAGGTCTCTTTATCTTTTATCTCCGCATCGATAGCGAGAGAGAACGCCGGAAGCCCGAGCGATTGGCCCTTGAGCTTTACCCCGTCCTTCTCAGTAGCGATTATAAGCTCAGCGCCCCTTGACCGCGCCCTGATCTCGTTTATATCCGACTGGATGTAATCGTGGTGGTCAGGGAAGGAGAGGGTCTTTATTATGTCGGCGTTCAATTCGGCGAGCGATTTAAAAAAAGAGGACGGGCTGGCTATCCCGGCGATAGCCAGCACCTTCCTGCCGGTAATAAACCCGAGCCCTGCCTCGATATTGTTGTTTATATCCCGCAGCGCGATAGGCTTATAGCTGAACTCAAATACAGGCTTATCGAACCTCTTTAGGTCGTCTTTAGACGCACCGCCCTTTACCATTATCATGTCAGCCCTCTTTACCGCCTCAACAGGCTCTCTTAATATCCCGCGAGGAAGGAGATGCCCGTTCCCGAAGCCCTCTATTGAGTCAATGAGCAGGATATTAAGATCCCTCGCAAGCCTTATATGCTGGAAGCCGTCGTCGAGGATAATAAAATCAGGCGAGAAGTTCTCAATTGCAAAGAGGCCTGCCTTATACCTGTCCGCTCCGATTACGACAGGCACGCCCTTTAGCCTCTCTGCCATAAGGTACGGCTCATCTCCGGCCTCTTTCGGGCCTGTGAGGATGTTTTTACCGTCGGATACGGCTGTAACGCCTTTAGTGGAGCCCTTGTACCCCCTGCTCAATATCGCCACCCGCGCGTTGTTCTTTTTAAGGAACTCAGCGATGTGGATGGCGACGGGAGTTTTCCCTGTGCCGCCTACGGTGAGGTTGCCTACGGAGATCACCCTGCAAGGGAGCCTCTTTGCCCTATAGATGCCTGAGCCGTAAAGAAATGACCTTAGCCTTACGCCTGAAGAATAGACAGATGAGAGCGAGGAGAGGAAAAGGCCCGGCAGCGTCCCTATTTCGTCCTGCCGCATCCAGCGCTCTATGTTCTTTCTTAATCCGCTCATCTTTTGGGACCGCGATAGGTTATTTAGCCCGCTTCAGGAACCCTTCTATGACCTCAACCGTCCTCTTCGACGCGCCCCGGTTCTCTTCTACCACCTTTTTGGCCGCATCCCCTGTCCGTTTTCTTAACAGGTCGTTTGTGAGAAGCTCGCTCAATTTACTGCTTAAGTTCTTTTCCTCTACCCCGATGCCGCCCCCGCCCTCCTCAAGCATCCGGGCCATGTTAAGGTAAGTCGAAAGATACGGCCCGTAAAGGACAGGCTTCCCGAAATACGCCGGCTCAAGGAGGTTATGCCCGCCTATGCCCGGCACGATAGAGCCGCCTACGAACGCAACAGAGGCAAAGGAATATATCGTCATCAGCTCTCCTACAGTATCGAGGAGCATTATATCCCCGCCTCTGCCGGAGCTCCGCCTTGAATAAGCAAGCCCGGTCTTTTTTATTAGCGATTCGGCCTCATTGAACCTCTCGGGGTGCCTCGGCGCGAGTATCAGCTTAAGCCCTTTAAAGGAACCGAGCAATTGAGCATAGGCCTTTAGGATTATCTCCTCCTCGCCCGGATGGGTGCTGCCCGCTACAATGACCTTGTCTTGAGGCCCAATATCAAGGGCGCTTCTAAGCGACTCGATCGCTGAGGCGCTTAGGGCAGGGGGCTTTATGTCGAATTTAAGGTTTCCTATCGTCCTGACCCTCTCCTTTTTAACCCCGGCCCTGAAAGCCCGCTCGGAATCCTCTCTTGTCCTCCCGCAGAAATAACTTACCTTGCCGAATACACCCCCGAAGAAAAATTTGAACCTTAAAAACCGCTTAAACGACCGCTCTGAGATGGTCCCGTTAGCCACTATCACAGGCACATTTTTTTCATTTAGTATCTTATAGAGGTTCGGCCAGACCTCCTTTTCAACTACTATGAGCGCCTTGGGCTTTGCAAGGCTTACGACCCTCCTTATCGCCCACGAAAGGTCGAGCGGGAAGTAAATGAGCGCGTCTATGAGTCCCGCCCCGTCGTTTGCGGCCGTCCTGTTGCCGGTCCGGGTGACGGTCGAGAAAAGGATTTTTATATCAGGCCTTTTTTCTTTCAGGAGCTTAACAACGGGCATTATGGCCTTTGTCTCTCCTACGGATACCGCATGGAACCAGACGGCCTGCCCGCCAAGCAGTCTTTTTAGCTTCACCTTTTTTATAAACCCGAAGCGCTCAGGAACGCCCTCCCTGTACTTTCGGGCTATAACCATTTTAAAGACGAAATAAGGCAGGAGTATTATGACGGATGCATGGAGAAGGATATCGTAGAGGAGATATATCATCAAAGGGCGGCGGTCTTTTGAATTTTAACGGGGCACAAGGTAAACCTTCGGTCCTTTATCTTACCTCTTCGAGAAAAAATTATCCGCCTTATCGGTCAGATCAGTAAGCGTGCTCTCAAGACAGGCGCGCGACTCCTCCATCTCAAAGGGCCCGGCGTCTGCGCTCACACGGACAGGCTCCCCGCAGATAAAGACCCCTTTTGAGAAAGGGTAGGGGACGATGAACTTATCCCAGCTCGAAAATGTTTTTTTTTTCGAGGAGCCGAACGACATGGGGATAATCGGGAGCCCTGTGGCCCGCGCAACTTGAATGATCCCCATCTGCGCCTTCATGCCCGGCCCTTTCGGCCCGTCGGGGGTAATGGCTATGTCCCTTCCCTCCTGAACCGACTTAAGGAGGCCCTTAATGCCCCCGAACCAGCCGCGCGTTGAAGAGCCCCTTACCGATTCTATCCGGAAGCCTTTTACAGTCCTGGTTATAAGCTCCCCGTCCTTTGACTGGCTTACGAGTATCGTTATGCCCCTTCCGGGGTATGAGTAGGGCATCATGAAGAGCCTGCCGTGCCAGAAGGCGAGTATTATCTGAGAGCCCTCGGAGAGCATCTTCCTGTAGCCCTCGAAGTTTACATACGACTTCCTCATCGTGGCCGAGATGAGCCTTATGACCCAGAAGGCCATGCGGGGCGCGATGGAGAGGAATATCCTATCGAGTAAGCGGCTTTTCATAAAGCGATATAAGGCTGCCTCTAAAAATTGTTCTTTTTCCTGACCTCTGCGTAGGCGCGAAAATAAAAATGCTCACATATTCACATATATGCTGCGCTTTTTATTTCCACCCTTCCTTGACTTCAGAAAAAATTCCTAATTTTTAGAGGCAGCCTTAAATTTCATCCATGGAACTGCATCGAGTAAAGGCGCGAGTACTCGCCCCTCAGGTTCAACAGCTCCTCGTGCCTGCCCATCTCCTTAATATTGCCGTTGGCAAGGACTATTATCCTGTCGGCGTTCCTGACCGTAGAGAGCCTGTGCGCGATGACAAAGGTCGTGCGGCCTTCCATTAAATTCGCTATCGCCCTCTGGACCTCGTGCTCCGATTCCGTGTCAAGCGAGGAGGTCGCCTCGTCGAGTATGAGTACCGGGGCGTTCTTTAATACCGCCCTCGCAATAGAGAGCCTCTGCCTCTCTCCGCCTGAGAGCCTCACCCCGCCTTCGCCTATAATGGTATCGTAGCCTTTGGGGAGCCTTGAGATGAAATCGTGGGCGTTGGCGGCCTTTGCGGCCAGTATTACCTCCTCATCGCTCACATCTGTCACGCCGTAGGCTATGTTCCTCTTTACCGTGTCGTTAAAGAGTATCACCTGCTGGGAAACTATGGAGACCTGAGAACGGAGCGACTTCAGCATAAAATCCCGTATGTCCTTCCCGTCTATAAAGATAGCCCCGTTGGATACGTCGTAAAAACGCGGGATGAGGTTCACGAACGTGGTCTTGCCCGCGCCGCTGCTCCCGACTATGGCGAGCACCTCTCCCCTTTTAACCTTAAGGTCTATTTCCTTTAAGACCAGCTCCCCTCCGTACCTGAAGGATACGCCCTTGAACTCGACCGAGTCATTGACCCCGCTCAGTATCGCCCCGCCCGCCTTTTCCGCCTCTGCGGATTCGTCCATGACATCGAATATCCTGACGGCCGCGGCAAGCCCCTGCTGGATATTCAAATTAACGCCGTTCAACGCCTTTATCGGCTGGTAGAACATTATGACGGACGCGAAGAACGATATGAAGACCTCC
>JAUSLB010000212.1 GCA_030646655.1 Deltaproteobacteria bacterium
CCTCGTTCGCCCCGCCGTGCAATGGGCCGGAGAGGGTCCCTATGGCGCTCGATATGACGGTATAGGGGTCTGCCAGAGTCGAGCCTACCACCCTCGCGCTAAAGGTCGAGGCGTTCATGGTATGGTCGGCGTGCAGGATGAGCATCACATCGAGTATTTTTTCAAAGAGCGGGGTGGGCTCGCACTCAAAGAGCATATAGTAGAAGTTCGCGGCGAAGGACAGGTCGTTCCTCGGCTGTATGGGGGAATCCCCGTGCCTTAGCCTGTGGCACGCGGCGACTATAGTGGGCATTTTCGCTATCAGCCTTATTATCGAGGAGTAGCGCTCCTGCTCGTTCAATGTATCCCGCCCAGGGTAGTACATACCCATGGCTGATGTGACCGCCTGAAGATAATGCATCGGGTGGCCGCCCTCGGGCAGGTACTCCATCATCCTCAATATCTTAAGCTTAAGCCTCGTATGATAGGTTATGTCGGTCTTGAACCTGTCGAGCTCGGCCTTTGCGGGGAGCTTCCCGAATATGAGGAGGTATGCGACCTCTAAAAAGGTGCTCCTCTCAGCCAAGGCCTCGACAGTGATCCCTCTGTACTCGAGTATCCCTTCGTCGCCGTCTATGAAGCTTACGGCGGACTCCGCAGCGGGTATGCCCTCGAGGCCCGGCACCACGTCCATTATCAATCTTTCATCCATAATCGAACTCTCTTTTTTAAAGATTAGTCAAGGGGGTTTTTCTGAGCATACCATTTCTTTCGGCGTTTTGCATTATTTCATGAGCATTATTTTATCTCTAAGCCGGGGGCCGGCATAAAAAAGAGGCCCCCATCTGAGATGGGGGCCTCTTTTGGAATCCTTTTTTAATCGGGTGCCCGGCGCAGTCCCGCCCTTTTAAGGGCGGGTCAAACGAGCAATATAAAAGGCGATTACCTTGCCGGCGCGCCTGGCCCGGGCGGTTCTCATGCGTGCCTATTCGCAGAAAGAGCCGTTTTCTAAAAGCGCACGATTTGAGATTGTGCCGTGCGCAGAGCACCCCCGCCATTTATGGCGGGGTAATTGAAGTTCCCATTAAAGCGGGTTTACATTTTCGGCCTTGAGGCCCTTGGGGCCCTTCGTGACCTCGAAGTCAACCCTCTGCCCCTCTCGCAGGGTCTTGAAACCAGTGCCCTGAATCGAGGTGTAGTGGACGAACACGTCTTCGCCTGAATCCTGCTCGATGAAACCGAAACCCTTGGACTCGTTGAACCATTTGACTTTTCCGGAAGGCATGTTGCACAACCTCCTTTTTTAAAAATTTTTCATAAGTCATAGGGGTTGTGCACTTCAGGTCAATATTTGCCTCGCGTACAAACCCGTCTACTAACTTATTTATTGAGTAAGTGTAATGGACACTCCCGGGGTTGTCAAGCGGGTCTGAGAAAATTTTTTTGTGTGCAACCATAAATTTGAAAGGGCCTTTTTGCGCCCTGTGGTTGCTCTTGGGCATAGGGTGATGATGACCGTTGCACCCTATGCCCTGATAGAGAAAATAAAAAAAAGCGGGACTATCCAGCCCCGCCTATTAATTGAAAAATCAGTTTTTTTATTTTCCTTTTTTTTCAAGCCACTCCTTTAACTTCATAAGCGCCTTGGCGCGGTGGCTTATTGAGTTCTTCTCCTCAGGGGTAAGCTCAGCTACGGTCTTGTTTTTGTCCGGCACGAAAAAGACAGGGTCGTAGCCGAAGCCACCAACCCCCTTAGGCCCTTTGCTGATGACGCCCTCGAAGACGCCTTCGAATGTCTTATCCCCGTCCTTGGGGTCTGATAGCGCTACCGCGCACCTGAAGCGGGCTCTCCTGTCTTCAACCCCTTCAAGCTCTGATAATAATTTAATGTAGTTGTCCCTGTCGGCAGCGTTTTCTCCGGCGTACCGGGCGGAGAAAACCCCGGGCCTTCCGCCCAATGCGTCTACCTCAAGCCCTGAGTCGTCGGCAAGGGCAATAAGCCCTGTTTTTAAAGCGACGTGGCGGGCCTTTGCAAGGGCGTTGTCTGCGAATGTCTTGCCGGCCTCCGGCGGCAGCTCGATCGAGGGGAAGTCCTCAAGGGTGAGGAACTCTAAAGAGGGGATATTGAAGATGCTTTTTATCTCCGCGATCTTTCCCTTGTTCTTGGTTGCGATGACGACCTTGCGCGTCATTACCGGTTCAGCGCGCCTTTCTGTATCTTTATAAGCTTTCCTATGCCCTTTACCGCAAGCTCCAGCATGGCTGACATCTCTTCCTTTGAGAAGGGGGTCATCTCCGCCGTGCCCTGAACCTCCACGAACTTGCCCCCTCCGGTCATTATGACGTTCATGTCAACCCCTGCCTTCGAGTCCTCTTCATAGGAAAGGTCCAGCATAGGCCTTCCGTCGACTATCCCCACGCTTACGGCCGCGACGGAATCTATCAGCGGCATCGAGCTTATAAGCCCCTCTGACATTAAAAGATCGAGGGTCTCATAGACAGCCACATACGCTCCTGTTATCGAGGCTGTCCTCGTGCCTCCGTCAGCCTGTATGACGTCGCAGTCTATATGGATCGTCCTCTCGCCGAGGGCCGATAGGTCGGCTACGGCCCTCAGGCTCCTGCCGATAAGCCTCTGTATCTCGTGCGTCCTGCCGCCGATCCTGCCGATTGACGCCTCCCTCTGTACCCTTTTTTTCGACGACCTCGGGAGCATCGAGTACTCCGCGGTCATCCAGCCCCTGCCCGTCCCCTGAAGGAACGGCGGGACCTTGTCCTCAACGGTAGCGGCGCATATAATCTTCGTATCGCCCATCTCTATGAGGGCTGAGCCTTCCGCGAACTTAAGGAAGTCCCTTTTTATCACAACCGGGCGGAGCTCATCGAACGCCCTCCCGTCAGTTCTTGCTGGTTTTTTTCCCTGTGCCGACAAAGCTGTCCCCCTTCTCGAAAGACTTTTTAAAGCCGAGTATGCCCTCTGCTATGGACCGGGCTATCCTGTGCTGCCCTTTATCGGAGGCAAGCCTCTTCTCCTCCCCCGGGTTCGAGATGAACCCGGACTCTACGAGTATGGCCGGCATCGTGGCGCCCACGAGCACCGCGAAGGGCGCCTGCTTAACGCCCCTGTTCTCGCCGCCTGTGGAATATTTTAGCATGCTCAAATGGACCGCTTCGGCGAGCCTTGAGCTTTCATGATGCGCCCCGGTGTTCTCAAGGTCGAGGAGTATATCTTTCAAGTCGCTGCTCTCCTCGCCAGCGCGTTTTACGACCAGAGGGGCGTTGTTCTCGAATGCCGCGACCCTGCGGGCGTCCTCGTCAGTGGCCTCGAAGTTCAAAAAGAAGGTCTCTATGCCGTTAGCGTCCCTTGAGGCGGCGGCGTTGGCGTGGATGCTTATGAACAGGTCGGCGCCGTTACTGTTGGCAAAGGCCGTCCTGTCCTCAAGAGGGATGAACCTGTCGTCAGCCCTTGTGAGGATGACCTTCAGGCCTGAGGACTTAAGGGCCTCGGCGACCTTGAGCGCGAGGCTCAAGGCTACCTCCTTCTCCTCAATGCCTCCGGGCCCTATCGCCCCGGTATCGTCCCCGCCGTGGCCCGGGTCTATTACGACGACATAATCCGGCTCGGCCTGATGCTCTCCGACGACAAACGCCCCAGCGCGCCCGGTGAAGGCGAGGAGCAAAAAGGCGGCCAGAATGAAAGAGGTTCTTCTTACCATCCCACCCATTTTAATTTCAACTGCCCCGTAAGTCAACAGCAGGCTTTATTGACGGCCAGTAAATCTTCTGCCATAGTTATATCCATAATCTTTTGTGAGGGCTGGAGTGCTCCTTGTGTACGGGTTTATAGCCTGCGCCGCAGTGATAGTAGCCGGAGGCATGGGGCTTTCCAAATACGGCGACGTCATAGCGGAGAAGACCGGTCTCGGGAGAGCCTGGATAGGGATGATACTTCTGGCCTCGGTAACTTCTTTGCCGGAGCTTACGAACGGGATAAGCTCTGTTACCATCGCGGCCGTGCCGGACATCGCGGCAGGAGACATAATGGGGTCGTGCGTATTTAACCTCTTGACGCTCGCGCTCCTCGACCCAATAGACAAAGCGAGCCCCATATTCCGCAAGGCAGGGCAATCGCACCTGCTCTCATCGGCCTTCGGGATCGCGCTTTTGGGAGTGGCGTCCGTGTCCATTATGCTCGGGCCGCTTATCCCCTCCTTTTACCATATCGGGCTCTATACGCCTTTAATAATATTCGTCTATTTGGCCGGGATAAAGCTCGTATATCTCTACGAGAAAAAGGTCTTAAGGGAGTTCGTCGCGGTCGAAAGGGCCTTATACCCACATATTACGGCTCGAAGGGCTGTTTTTATGTATTCGCTGAACGCCCTTATCGTGGTAGGGGCGGCCTCGCTCCTGCCTTTTTTGGCGGCAGGGATTTCTGAGGCTACTGGCATAGGTAAAAGCTTCATGGGGACGGTCTTCGTGGCGCTTACGACATCGCTCCCGGAGATAGCCGTATCTGTTTCCGCCATAAGGATAGGCTCTTACGACCTCGCTATAGGCAACCTCCTCGGGAGCAATATGTTCAATGTGGCGCTCCTCGCCGTAGACGACATTTTCTTTTTAAAAGGCCCGCTATTGTCGAATATCTCGGAGGCGCACGCGATAACGGGGCTTATGGCCATACTGATGACATCCGTTGCCCTGCTGGGCATAATATACCGCCCGGAGAAAAAGGCGTTCTTAAGGTTCGGCTGGGATTCGCTCGCGATAATCGCTCTGGGCGCGCTGAACATTTATTTTCTTTCAAAGGCGACTTCATGAAGCCGGTAATATTCACGGATCTGGACGGGACGCTCCTCCATCCAAAGGACTATTCATTCGCGGCGGCGAAGGACGCGCTCAAGCGTATAAAGGCAGAGGGGGTCCCGCTCGTCTTTTCTTCGAGCAAGACAAGGGCCGAGATAGAATCTATAAGGCTTAAGCTCGGCAATAAACACCCGTTTATATCAGAGAACGGCGGGGGCATATTCATCCCCGCGGGCTATTTCCCGGCGGGCTCGAGGATGATGGCGGAAGGCTGCGAGGTAATAATCTTAGGCAGGCCCTATAGCGAGGTCAGGGCGGCTTTCATGGAGATACGCTCTGAGCTTAAGGCCAAGGTGAAGGGCTTCGGGGATATGGGGGTTGCCGAGGTGGCGAGGCTTGCTGGCCTGAGCCGGGAAGAGGCGGAGCTTGCGAAAAAGAGGGAGTTTGACGAGCCTTTTATATTCGAGGAGGATAAGGCGGGCAGGAGCGAGTTTTTGAGGCTCATAGGGCAGAAGGGCTTCAACTGGACGAAAGGGAGGTTCTACCACATCCTCGGCATGCACGACAAAGGCGCGGCGGCAAGGATACTCAAGAGGTATTACAGGGCCCTTTACGAAGACGCCGTATTCATAGCGCTCGGGGACGGGCTTAATGACGCCCCTCTCCTTAAAGAGGCTGAATACCCTGTCCTCGTCAAAAAAGAGGACGGGACTTTCGAGGAGATAGGGTCGATAGAGTGCATAAAGGCCGACGGGGTCGGCCCCGAAGGCTGGGGTAAGGCGGTAAACGGCATACTCGATTCGATAAAGGCCTCTATCAGGCGGACCTGCTGAACAACTCTCAGGAAACCCGGCCCGGCCAAAAAGATAAGGCGGGAATGAATGAACCTCCCCGCAGCAAGCTGCGGAGTATCGAAGACCTCTACGGCTGAAAAAGTCTCGAAGCAAGCTTCGTGGAATTGAACCCTCAATGAGGGATTAAAAATGGACCCAACTCCTGGAGCTTCCAGAACAGCGGAGCCGAAGACGGCTCAAGCTGGTCCAGCCGATATCGTAGTAGGGATAGCGAGCTACAATAACTCAAAGACTATAGGCCATGTAGTAAGGGCCGTTGACGCCGGGCTCGGCAAATACTTCCCGCAGGACAGAGCCCTCATCATAAACTCGGACGGAGGCTCAACCGATAATACCCCCGAGATCGTGCTTAACGCGACAATTGACCATAAGACGGTATTCCTCCCCCACAGGGTTACGCCCGTAAACCGCATAACAGCCCCCTATCACGGGATACCCGGGAAGGGGAGCGCCTTCAGGACGATATTCCAGTCCGTTATTTCGGCAGGGGCAAGGGCGTGCTGCGTTGTTGACGCTGACCTAAGGTCGATAACCCCTGAGTGGATTGAGCTTTTAATCGCGCCTGTCCTTAAGGAAGGGTTCGATTTCGTCGCACCGCTCTATACGCGCCATAAATACGACGGCACGATAACGAACTCGATAATATACCCTGTAACGAGGGCGCTTTACGGCAAGAAGATCCGCCAGCCCATAGGAGGCGAGTTCGGGTTCTCCGGGAAGATGGCGGAGTTTTACCTTAAGCAGGACGTGTGGGAGACAGATGTGGCGAGGTTCGGGATAGACATATGGATGACCACAGAGGCCCTTGCGAACCAATTAAGTGTCTGCCAGTCCTATCTCGGGGCTAAGATACACGACCCCAAGGACCCGGGCACGGACTTAAGGGATATGTTCGTTCAGGTAGTGGGCTCGTTATTTTCGCTGACAGAGAAGCATTATAAGGAATGGAAGGATAAAAAGGACTCAGTCGATGTGCCTACCTTCGGTTTCAAATACTCCGTGGGGGTCGTTCCTATAAAGGCGAATATCGAAAGGATGCTCACCGGGTTCAAGGTCGGGGTGAATAACTTAAAGGAGGTCTGGGCGCGGTTCCTCGGGCAGGATGCGATAACCGCTATTGAAGGGGCCTCGCGCAAGGATACAGGCGGGTTCAGGTTCCCAAAGGAGCTCTGGGCCCGGGTGGTATATGACTTTATGCTCGCCTCCCGCCACAGGAGGCTCCCTGAAGAGCACCTTTTAAGGTCGCTCCTGCCGCTATACTTCGGGAGGACCGCGTCTTTTTTTCTCGAGGTCGAGGACTTAAGCGATGACGAGGCCGAGGACGAGGTGGAGAGGGTCTGCATGGAATACGAAAGGCAAAAGGGTTATCTGTTGGAGCGCTGGTAAAAAAGGGGGTGAGCTTATGGACAGGCTGGCGGATAAGATAGCCGAGCACCTTAGGGTCTTCTACGGGAAGGTGACGGGGTTCATACCGGATTTTCTCGTGATGCTCATAATAGTGGCCATAGGGTTTATTCTCGCCTCTTTGGTCAAATTCCTACTCCACAGGGTCTTTAAAGCGGTTAAGTTCGACAGCTGGAGCGACGAGGTGGGGCTCACATCGGCCTTCCGCATAAGCGGGATAAGGACCCCGCCCGGGGACTTTATTAGGCTTTTTATCTACTGGCTCCTGATCCTCATGTTCTTTATGGCCGGGCTCACGTCCCTCAGGCTTGAGACCGTAAATACCCTGACCTCGCTCTTTTTCCTGTATCTGCCGAGGTTCTTCTCGGCGCTCCTTATACTCATATTCGGGTATTTCTTCGCAGGGTTCATCGCAAGGGCCGCTCTTCTGGCCGGGGTGAACGCGGGGGTGCAGTACTCAAGGCTCATAGCCGCCTCTGTCCGCCTTATCCTCCTTATACTGATAGCCGCAATGGCCCTTGAGCAGCTCTCCATAGCCCCGAGGATCGTCTTTGCCGCCTTCTCCATAGCCTTCGGGGCTATCGCGCTCGCGCTCGCAATAGCCTTCGGGCTCGGGGCGCGGGACTCCGCAAGGGAATTGATCGAATACCTTATAAAAAAGAGGCGGGAGAAGGACAATATCACTCTGCTCTAACAGTTTGCGGAAAAACTCGAAGTTTGTTCAGGCCGACCCATCCTTAGGATGGGTGCCCCGAAAAGCTCCAGATGCGAGGCCCCGATGAAATAGGGGAGCGAGGAATGAGGCGTAGTTAGCC
>JAUSLB010000216.1 GCA_030646655.1 Deltaproteobacteria bacterium
GGCAGGGCTATCCCAACCTTGAGTATCTTGTCATCGACGGCGGCTCAACCGATAATACCGTCAGCATACTCAAGAAATATGAAAAGCATCTCAGATGGGCGTCTGAAAAGGACAAAGGCCAGTCTGACGCCATAAACAAGGGCATCCAAAAGGCGGCCGGGGAGATAATAGCCTACCTTAATTCAGACGATACATACGAGCCTGGCGCGCTTAAAAAGGCCGCCTCTTTTTTTATGGAGCACCCTTCAATAAAATGGGCCACTGGCATGTGCCGGATAATAGACACTGAAGACAGGGAGGTAAGAAAGCCCATCACACGGTATAAAAATTTTTTGCTTAGGAGGTACAGTTATAATATACTTTTAGTGACGAACTTCATCTCCCAACCTGCGACCTTCCTGAGGAAAGAGCTGTTCAAGGAGTTCGGGCTTTTTGACGTCAACCAGCACCGGGTCATGGATTACGATTACTGGCTTAAAGCCGGGAAGCTCCATAAGCCCGGTTTTATAGACGATTATCTGGCCTGCTTCAGGGTCCATCAGGGGTCAAAGACTTCGAGCTCGTTTAAGGATACCTTCAGGCAGGAACTCGATCTTGCGAGGAAGTATTCTGATTCGCGCCTTATAAACGCGCTCCATTATGCGAGTTATCTCGGCATCTGCGGGATATACGCGATCCTCGACAGGGCCGGGCGCAAAGGCCGCCCTGTCCTTTAAGGTTTTAAAGGAGGCGTCTGAACCATTTATGGATAAGCCAGCAAAAAAGAGGGCCGGGAAGGGCAGGCTCTACGCCGCGATACTCGCCGGCGGCATAGGGAGCCGCTTCTGGCCCCTTAGCAGGGAGACTACCCCGAAACAGCTCCTGAAAGTCGTAGGCGATGAGTCTCTCCTGAAGTCCACCATCAGGAGGCTTAAGCCTCTTATACCTTCCGAGAGGGTGCTGATCGTAACAAACGCCCGTCAGGCCGAGATAATAAGGCTGCATCTGTCTTACGATGGCAAGGCCTTGTCCCCGGGCTACTGCATCGAGCCGATAGGCAAGAATACCGCGCCGGCGATAGGCCTTGCGGCGTTGGAGCTTTATAAGAAGGACAAAGACGCGATAATGGCGGTCCTTCCGGCTGACCATATAATAGAGGACGGCAAAGGGTTCATAGAGGCGTTGGGCGCCGCGGTCGAGGCCGCAAGACAGGGGCACCTCGTGACCTTCGGGGTCGTGCCGACATCCCCTGAGACCGGCTACGGCTACATAAAGAGCGGGAAAAAGGCGATAAAGAACATAGGCGGCTTCCCCATCCGCCCGGTAGAGAGGTTCGTGGAAAAGCCCGATATAAGGAGGGCAAAGAGGTTCCTTAAAGAGGGAGGGTATTACTGGAACAGCGGCATCTTCATCTGGAAGGCCTCGCGCATACTGGAAGAGTTTAAAATTCATCTTCCTGACATATACAAGGGGTTGAACCAAGTCACTGATAGCATCAGGCTTGCCGATATCTATAAGACCTTCAGGGACATCTCCATAGACCACGGCATACTCGAGAAGGCAAAGGATGTGGTAGTAATCCCGGCCAGATTCCCGTGGTCTGATATGGGGAGCTGGTCTTCTTTCAGCGAGATCCTCGAGAACGACCCTGACGGCAATATCATAAAAGGGAGGGTCGTTGACCTCGGCTCGCAAAATTCGATCATAATCGGGTGCGACCGCGTTGTCGCCACCATAGGCCTTAAGGACTTTATACTCGTCGATACCCCTGATGCCACCCTCGTATGCCCCAAGAACAGGGCTCAGGAGGTCAAAGACGTCGTCAGCATGCTTAAGAGGAAGGGGTATGTAGAGCACGAGGTGCACCGGACCGTTGAGCGGCCTTGGGGCTCATATACGCTCCTTGAGAACGGCGACGGTTACAAGATAAAAAAGATAAGGGTCGAGCCCCATAGGAGGCTGAGCCTACAGCTCCACCACCACAGGAGCGAGCACTGGGTCGTCATAACAGGCACAGCGAGGGTGCAGAGGGGCGAAGAGACGGTAGAGATAGGGATAAACCAGTCAACTTACATACCGAGGGGCGTAAAGCACAGGCTTGAGAACCCGGGCGACACCCCCCTTGAGATAATAGAGGTGCAGAACGGGGAGTATGTCGAGGAAGAGGACATTGTAAGGTTCGACGATGATTTCGAGAGGAAGTGATTTTCCTGCGGTCTCCTCTCCTTTACGGAAGAAAAATCTTAGCAGGCTGTTGAAAAACAGCCTGCTAAGGCAATCACCATGATGGGGGACGGATTGCTAAATTGCAAGACTTGAAAAGTCGCGCAATTTGTGAGACTTGGACGGATACATTTCGGCCAGATCGTGGTTGAAAATGCATAGCGAGCGGTAAGCGAGCGAATCGGAAAAAGACGAACTCCTTAAGTCCAGGACGGGCTTTTTCAACATCCTGTTAGATAATGATTACAGAGGATTTAAAAGATAGAGCCCTCCTTACGGGCGTTGACCTCGTATCGATCGAGAGGATAAAGGGCGCGGCTAAAAAAGAGCGCTTCCTTAAAAGGGTCTTTAATGAAGGGGAGCTAAGGTATTGTTTCGGGAAGAGGCTCCCCTTCAGGCACCTTGCAGGCAGGTTCGCGGCAAAGGAGGCCTGCATCAAGGCCCTTTCTTCCTTAGGCTCAGGCATAAGCTTTAAGGATATAGAGGTCGTAAACGGAGATAACGGAAGGCCATGCGTAAAGTTGCATTCAAGGGCAAAGGAGCTTTTAAGGGGAAGGAGGGCGTTTTTAAGCCTCTCTTACTCAAAAGGCCTTGCCTTTGCCTTTGTCGCGCTGCAGTAATCAGCTCATAAAGAATTTGACATTTAAAGCCGTTTCTCTATATAGGCTGCCTCTAAAAATTAGGAATTTTTTCTGAAGTCAAGGAAGGGTGGAGATAAAAAGCGCAGCATATATGTGAATATGTGAGCATTTTTATTTTCGCCCTGACGCAGAGGTCAGGAAAAAGAACAATTTTTAGAGGTAGCCTATATAAATTTAACGCCCGGAAAAGGCGTGGGCCTCAAGGAATAAATTTTCCTGTTATCAAAACGAGGGTTTTTGCATGAAGGAAAGGGAGCAGTGGGGCTCAAGGATCGGGCTCATACTCGCTATGGCTGGAAACGCCATAGGGCTCGGTAATTTCCTTAGGTTCCCGGTTCAGGCCGCCCAGAACGGCGGCGGGGCCTTCATGATACCGTATTTCATCTCGCTCCTGATACTCGGCATACCGCTCATGTGGGTCGAGTGGGGCATAGGCCGCTACGGAGGGAAGCTCGGCCACGGCACGGCGCCGGGGATGTTCGACGCCATGTGGAAGAACAGGGCGGCCAAATACATAGGCATCCTCGGGGTCTTCCTGCCTCTGGTAGTTACCATCTATTACACATATGTCTGCTCGTGGACGCTCGCCTTCAGCGTCTTCTCGATCCTCGGCTCTTATCCTAAGCCGCAGCTCGCCGGCTCTATTACGGCATCTGAATACCTGAAACCTTATCAAAACTACCTATATGATTTCATAGGCGCCTCAACCGGCGGGACATTCCTGTCGCCTGAGCCCATAGCCTATATCTTCTTCGTCATTACGCTCGTGCTCGCGTTCTGGATACTCGGCAAGGGCGTCTCCGCAGGCATAGAGGTCTTGAATAAGATAGCTATACCGGCGCTCTTCATAATGGGTCTTATATTATTTTTAAAGGTGTTAACCCTTACCTCCCCCACGAACCCCGATTACACGGTCACCAAGGGCCTCTCCTTCCTGTGGGAGCCTGACTTTAGCGGGCTTCTCAGCGGCAAGGTCTGGCTCGCGGCCGCGGGGCAGATATTCTTTACGCTCTCTTTGGGCCTGGGCGCGATACTTACATACGCGAGCTATGTGAAGCCTGATGAGGACATAGCCTTGGACGGGCTTTCCACTGCGAGCCTGAACGAGTTCGCGGAGGTCGTCTTCGGCTCAACGATTGCCATTACATCCGCTGTAGTCTTTTTCGGCCCCACCGGGGCGGGCGAGATAGCAAAGGGAGGGGCCTTCACGCTCGGCTTTATCAGCATGCCCGCGATATTCACGCATATAAGCGGAGGGCAGTTCTTCGGGTTCCTCTGGTTCCTCCTCCTCTTTTTCGCTGGCATAACTTCGGTAGTAGCCCTTGCCCAGCCTGTAATAGCCTTTTTCGAGGACGAGTTCGGGTTGGAGAGGAAAAAATCGGTGGCGATAATCGGGACGGTATGCTTCCTCTCGGCGCACCTGCCGATATTCCTTAACGGGAGCCTCGACGAGATGGACTTCTGGGCAGGCACATTCGGGCTTGTGATACTCGCCCTGTTCGAGATGATAATATTTTTCTGGATATTCGGGGCCGAGAAGGCATGGGAGGAGATAAACAGGGGCGCAAAGATAAGGGTGCCCCGGATATTCTTTTACATAATGAAGTATGTGACCCCTGCCTTTATCACGATAATACTCGTAGCCTGGGCCTACGAGCAGCTCCCGGAGATAATCTCAAAGGGGGACGGAGGCGTCTGGGCGACAAGGGTCTTCCTATTCCTCCTCCTTGCATTAAATATCGCGCTCGTCGAGCTGGTATGGAAAAGGAGGAGGCAGTGAGCCCCGCAGGATGGCTATTCCTCCTAAGTTCATGGGGGATCGTTACAGGGTTTGTCGTCTATTGCTTCTACAGGATCTTCTGGAAGGAATAGGGCCTTAGATCCCCTCAAGCCTTTTAAGCCTCTTCGCCGCCTTCTTTTTTCTGTGCCTTATCACAGCCCTCTTAACCAGGTAATATGTCCCCGCAGTCATTATCGCTGATACGATAATATTGCCTAACATATAGACGAGAGACGCCCACCCCGCGCCCATAAGAAACCCTTCGGTCTTAAGCCGGGTCAAAATAGTTGAGCTGTCCTCGCGCATTATGAAGCTCCCTACCATTATGCTCAAGGTCCAGAAGAAGGGAGAAGTGAGCGGGTTTACAATAATGCTTCCCAGGACCGCCGAGGCCTTATTCGCCCTTAGGACAAAGGCGGCCGCGAGCGATAATATCGTCCCGATCCCGAAAGTGGGCAGCACCCCCATAAGCACGCCTATGGCCGCCCCCATCGCGATCCTCCCGGGCGGGTCGTCTATGCGCATTATCCTAAGATAGATAAGCTTAGCCCGCCTCTTTATCTTTATCAGAGGGTGCCTTTTATTGTTGTTCTTTTTATTAGTTTGGGCTTTGTTATTATTCCGTGGCATTTGAATTAAGGTCGATATACGGCATGCGAGATCGGCGGGAGGTGGAATCTATTGGTTTTAAGTTACCATAAAGCATCCGCATAAGTCAATCCGGCCTCCCCCCAAATATGCTAAAAATCATTGTCATAAGCATATTAGGCTGATATATTTACATCCGTGAGGATAGTTGCAGCCGTTCTGATATTCGCCCTGTTCAGCCCGGTCTTAAGGCCGCTCGCGCACGCTTTCTCAGGCGAAAAGGCGGAGCTATGCTCCCTTTCAGGCCATAAGGAGTGCAAGGGCGATAAGGCCTGCCCGCTTAATGACGGCCCCGCCAAAAAGGAGTGCAAACTGCACGGCCACAGCCATGAAAGCGGCCACAAGTGAGAAAGCTTCATCGAGTGCAAGGGCAAGGACGGCGATCATAACCTCGCGCAGGCAGAGGGGGCTGTCTATCTCGTAAGCCGCATTGCCTTTCAACACCACCGTTTTTCCAAGCCTCTTGCCGCAGTCGGCATAGGGCTTTATAAAAGCCCTTTTCTTAAGTCCCAAGACAAGCCCCCTGCCGCAAACACCCAGCTAACAGCCTGACCCTCCGGCAATTCGCCGGATGCGCTTGCTTCACCCTGCCTTTTAAGGGCGGGGTTGCGGAGCTGCATTTCAAGGCCTATTTCAATCAAACCAAAACCGATGACTTGGAGGCTATCCAGTGAGGAAGTATATTATAGCGGTTCTGCTGGCGATAGGGTTCCTTTTGCCATTCTCAGGTTCGAGCTTTGCTTGCGATTACTGCCTTTTATCACAGGGCATCTCGCCCCTTGAGACGATAAAGGGCTCCGGGATAAAGATAAACGAGAGGTATACCCGGCTTACAAAGCCGTATAAGGGGACGGAAAGGCTCCGCCTCGACGCAGGGGCAAAGGAGGAGTACTGGACGACTGAGATTACCGGCTTCTACGGGATTACGGAGAATCTCATGGTGCTCGGAGTCGTTCCCTTAAGACAGACTAAGCTCGACGGCCATCTCCATGTCCACCCGGACGGCACGCCGGAGGTACATACTGACATGAAAGGGGAGGAGTCCGGGCTCGGCGATATCGCCCTTATGGGGCGCTATACCTTCTTTAAAAAGCATACGCTCGATTCAACAACGACCGCGGC
>JAUSLB010000228.1 GCA_030646655.1 Deltaproteobacteria bacterium
CGAAAAAAAGGCCCGGTTGCGGGCCTTTTATCAGGCTGCTTCAAGCCGCAACCTGATAGGCAATCACCATGAGGGGGGAAGGGTTGCTTCTGGGTGCTCGCCGGCTCACGAAGTGACAAGGCGAGCTATATAAATGAAAGATTCCTTGCCAGCAGAACGGAGTTCTGCCATTTAGATGAAGCTCTCCGAATCGCCTCTATTTCAGTCCTTATACATCACTTCCTTTATCTTAAGCTTAAGCTCCTCGGCCCAGAAAGGGTTCCCCTTCTGGATAAACCCCTTTACCCTTAAGTCGTACCACTTCGGGTCGAGCACGATATCGTCTATGATGTCCTTGCCTGTAGTTATTATCGCCGGGATATTGAGGCCCGAGGCCTGCGCCTTCTTTAAAAGGTCCTCGCCGTCGAGCTGGGAGTCCGGGTCAGCGGGGTTTCTTAAGTAGAGGTCTATCACTATAAGGCTTATATTTTCGCTCCTCAATATCCGCAAGGCCTCTGTCGAGTTCTTTACGGAGATGAGCCTGATGCCTAAGTCCTTTAGCGAATGCTGGACCA
The DNA here is from genome assembly GCA_030646655.1 of Deltaproteobacteria bacterium. Taxonomy (GTDB): domain Bacteria; phylum Desulfobacterota; class GWC2-55-46; order GWC2-55-46; family GWC2-55-46; genus JACRCL01. The sequence goes on from JAUSLB010000228.1 coordinate 555, forward strand.
TCTCTCTGGCGAGCCTGTCGTCGTCAACGACGAGGACGGCCTCCGTGCCTTGCGCCGTCTGCTCAGGCGCCTTTACCGCTGCGGCCCGCGCAACAGGGGCCGGAGATGCTGCCGGGGCCTGGGCGGAGGCGGCAACAGGGGCGGACCTCTTAAAGGAGGCTACCTCGAAGCCCTTCTTGTCCCGCCTTACAAGGTGCTGGGCGCCGCATTTTACGCAGCTTATCCTCGAGCCCTTCTCCCATTCGCTCAGGGCATTTACCGGTATCCAAAGCCTGAAACCGGTGCCGCATTCAGCGCAGTGTATCTCGACCGGCTCTTTTTTAGGCATCTTTCTCTTTTTTTAGACCCTTATAATCGAATCTCGCGAGTCAAGTGAGCCATTTTAAAAGGTTTTTGCGTAGCTCTGACTCAGGCGGAGTAAAAAACAGTTTAACTTAATAAGCCTTTAGTGTCAATAACTCTATGGCGCGGCCTTTTCAATTTATAAAGGTTCTATCCTGCCTTTTATGCCGGCAACCTTGCCGAGGCCCCTTAGACTAAAGGTCAGATAGATTATCTTCTCTTCGAGCCTCTCGGTGTAGGTGAGGCCGGTTGTCCAGCACTGGTGCCTGTACTCAAGCCCGTAGGCAGTCTCAAGAGACCTGTATTCGTCAAAGGAGAACCTCTTGAGGTAAGTGAGGTCGAGCGGCTCCGTTATGCGCGCCTTTGCCGAGGCCTCGAGGTAGCTCGCCCCGTCTCTTACGAACCTGTACGCTACATTGAAGGCGTCAGAGCGCATATCGAGCCAGCCTAAAGCCGTATCGTAGGTGTTGAACCTGCTCTCGTAGGTGTCGTATTTGCCTTTTGCCGAGAAGGTGAGCATCTCGCCCGGCCGGACGAGGAGCTCCGCCGAGATCTCCGAGAAAGGCTTCCTCTTGTCCGTATCCGTGGCCAGCCTTCTCGTTGCCTCCCTTAGATCAAAGGTCTGGCTTATGTCAAAATACAGGTAATTGAAGTACCTCTTTATCCCGTCCTCGAGGGTCTTGCCGGTCAGTATGGAGTTAAGCGAGTATGTGATGCCGTTAGCGGGCAGGATGTTGTCAACGGAGTCGAACGAGGGCAGGTCGCTCTGCACAGCCTCGGGTATGTAGGCATAGGTCAGGCGGGGCCTTATCGTGTGCATGAAGGCCTTGAAAGAGGCCACCTCGGCGCGGTAGATCTTTACAAAGGTCGTCGTGAGGTCGGCCTTTATGTCGTAGAGGTACCTGTCGGAGAACCTGCCCTGCGCTTGGTCCTTTACAAGGTAATATGTCGCCCTCGGGGCTATCGAAGCGGTGAGGTCGAAATACCCTCCGGGGTTTAAGGGCAGAGAGATCCTCGGGTGCATGTCGAGCCTCTGCCCCTGCGCTCCCTCCTGCCTTACGAAGTAGATGAAAGACGATTCGGAAGAGAGGTAGAACGGGGTGTTGAAGATCTTTTTATCAGCCCCCGTGAAGGTGACCTCAGGCAGCCTCTGGAGGGTCGCGGAGTCGTCTTTCGCAAGGAGGTTGTTGAAGAGCCTGAACTGCGCCACAAGGCTGTAGACCGACCAGTTCCTGCTTAAAGATATGTTGCTCTCAATGGACTCTAAAGACCTCTCCTGAGTGCCCTTGCCGAAATCGATGAAGAACTCGTCATCGCTTACGAAGTCTATGTTGGCCCTGAACTTGAATTCGCTGCCGAAGAGCTCCGTGTGGTTGAGCTTAAACCTCCACCTCGTGTTGCCGGCGTCCTCGGGCCTCGACAAGTTATCCACCTCCTGCCTGAACTGCCTGACCCTGTTTATGTCCTTCTCGCCGTAATAGTAGGCGAACATCTCTCCATAGCTCTTGCGAGTCCTTATGTACCTGTACTCAAGCCCTTCGCCGACCCCCCTGTCTGTCTCCACATCGAGATAGAATGTGGCGTCGCTATTATCGGAGATGGCCCAGAAAAAGGAGTTATTGAGCACAAAACCGCGCAGCCCCGAATATCCGGGCCGGGGCTGGAGGAACCCGCTCTGCCTCTCCCTCTTTACGGGTACCGAGATATACGGGGCGTAGAGGACAGGGACCCCCTTTATGTAAAAGCGGGCGTTCCAGCCTGTAAGAAAGTCCCCTACGGTTATCTTGGCGGATGACGCGCGGAAGCTCCACGCAGGGTCTTTCCCCTCCTCGCAGTCGCAGGTCGTGTAGGTGACTTTTTTCGCGGCATAGGACTGGGGCCCTGTTTTTTCCACCGGGTTGCCTGTGATGTAGATATTGTCCCTCTGGTAGAAAAGCCTGCCTTTGGCCAATACGGCGGTCTTATCCTTTAAGTTGAAGGCAAGCCTCTCTCCTTTAAGGGTGTTGCCCCCCTCATCGACTATCTGGACGTCGCCTTTGGCGGTCGCCACGCCCGCGGCCATGTCGAGGAGGATCTCATCGGTAGTGAGCATGACGGTATCCTGCACGATAACGACATTGCCTTTGGCGTAGTAGGTCTCGCTGGCCTTGTCGTAGCTGAGCAGGTCCGCCGTAATGTCCACGGGAGAAGAGCTTTTGAAAAGCTCGCCCTTGAACTCCTCGGCGCCCGCCTTTTCCGGCAATGCCGCTAAAAGGAAGGCCGATAGCAGGAATATTATTAAATGCCGCATCGTATGCATAAAAGATTAGGATGACCCCCGGCCGGAATGCGCCGCTTTATTAAGAAAATAAAAAGGCCGGGAGTTTAAAAAAATTAGCACACAAGTGCGGTTTTTACAAGCGCGGTGATTTAAGCCTTGAGAGGTATTTTTTAGCTTCGCCTGCGGTAAAGACGGAGCCTGTTATGCAGAGCGCGTCACCTTCGCCGGCTTCGTCCAAGGCCGCCTTGCAGGCGTCTTTTACGGAATCTTTGACCAGGACAGGTTTTGAGAAGGGCTTCAGCATCCGGGCGATGAGGGCAGGGGAGGCGGCCCTCTTTATTTGAGGGGCGCACGCGATTATGGTATCCGCAAGGGGCGCGAGTTGCGAGATGATGCCGCCTATGTCCTTGTCAGCCATTATGCCGAGGACGAGT
>JAUSLB010000281.1 GCA_030646655.1 Deltaproteobacteria bacterium
TTTCCGCAACCTGTTAATTTTAATTGATAAGCTTACTTCCCCCCTTATCCCATCTCCTCCTCTATCCTCTCAACAGCCCTCCTCGATTCAAAAAGGGCCTTGCCCATCGGGGCCGAGCGGCCCATAGCAACGAGGAGATAATACCCTTCCTTTAATGTGGAGATGGCAAGCCTGCTCTTCACGGTTGAGATGGCTACCGACCTTACGCCCGAGAACGCGCTCCTTGAGGTCGCGTCCTTGATTATATCGAGGACTATGCCGTGGTGAGCTCCTATCAGGTCTATCTCAAGGGAGGGGGAGTCGGCGTGCGAGGCCACTATCTCGCCGTCGCTGTCGAGCATGACGGCCCCTTTAGCTCCTGCGTTCTTCGTAAGCTCTTTCAGTATCAGGTCGAAGGACATTTTTTGTGAGCCTTATCTTGGATGAGCGGTGTGGGAGCGGATTAGAACTTCATGGAGATCGCCTTTGACACCCCCGGCTCTTCCATGGTTATGCCGTAGAGCGCGTCGGCCATCTCCATCGTCTTTTTATTGTGCGTTATCAGCATGAACTGGCTGTTCTTCGACATCTCCTTTACGAAGTAGTTGAACCTGTCGATGTTCGCGTCGTCGAGAGGGGCGTCAACCTCGTCAAGAAGGCAGAAGGGTGACGGCTTAATCAAGAATATCGCGAATATGAGGGATGTGGCCGTGAGCGCCTTCTCGCCTCCTGAAAGGAGCGTTATGTTCTGGAGCCTTTTGCCCGGCGGCTGGGCGACTATCTCAATGCCTGCCTCGAGTATATCGCCTTCATCCGACATCCTGAGCTCGGCCCTGCCGCCTGTAAAGAACCTCGGGAAGGTCTCCTTGAACTTTTCATTGATCTCGTCAAAGGTGATCTTGAACCTTTCGCGCGTGGTCCTGTTTATCCTTGTTATGGCGGCGTGCAGGCTCTCAACCGATTTCGTGAGGTCTGTCTGCTGGTCAAGGAGGAACTGGTGCCTCCTTTCAAGCTCGTTATATTCCTCAAGGGCTGAAAGGCTGACCTCCCCGAGCTCGGAGATCCTTTCCCTCAGCTCTTCCCTCTTGTTCTCGAGTGAGCCGGTCTCAGGGTGGGCCTCTTCGGCCGGGGGGGCGTTGTAGGCCTCTATGTCAGATCCGTACCTCTCGGCTATCCGTTCTTTGAGGCGGGCGATGCCGAACTCCGCTTCTTTAATCTCGATATTGAGCTCGCCCTTCAGCTCCTGCAATTCGGAATACTCGGATTTAAGCCCTTTAAGGACGGCCTCGGCCTCCTTCACTTTGGCCGTCAGCGCATTGAGCTCCTCTATCTTCGAGACCTCCGCCTTCTTGACCCCGTCAACCGCTGAAAGGAGCGCTTCGAGCCTCTCCTTTATCGCCTCAAGCTCCTCTGCCTTGCCTTGGGACTCGCTTACGCCGAGGTCTATCTCCTCTTTCTTGATGCCGAGACGGTTTTCCCGTTCGGCTATCCCCTCTTCCTTTTCCGCTATCTGGTTTTTTAATGAATCAAAGCGCTCCCTTGCCTGCGCGAGCCTTACCTTGCCGTCTGTAACGATGCTTAAGTGCGCCTCTTTTTTAGCTGTAAGCGCGGATATCTCGCCTGACAGCGCCGAGACCTTCCCCTCGACTTCGCCTGACGCCTTCTCAAGGCCTTCCCTTTCAACGGAAAGCGACTCCTTTTTATCCGCTATTTCAGATAAGCGCTTCGCGCACTCCGCTGAGGCCGCCTCGAGCGCCGTTTTTTCTTTCAGAAGCCTTTCCGTATCAGTCTCCAATCTTTTAAGCCCGCTTTCCATGTTGACCATTTCGATCTCAATGGAGTGGAGGGTCTCCCTTGCCGAATCGAGGCCTCCAAGCGCCTCTTTAAGCCCTCCCTCTATCCCGTTTAACCGGGCTTGGGCCTCCTCGATCCCTCCTTCGAGGCCGAGGGCCGTTGCCTTAAGGGCCTTTACCTCGCCCCTCCTCTGCAATATCCCTGCGTCCCCGCCCGAAAGAGAGCCTCCGGTTATCGTGCCCTGAGCGTCTATCATCTCGCCTTCGGGGGTCACAAGGGTTTTGTACATCCCCTCGTTCCGCCTCCAGAGCTCAAGGCCTGCATTGAGGTCATCCACGATAAGGGCGTCCCCCAAAAGGCAGTTTACGATCGTATGGTATCCTTCCTTTACCTTTACCTCGTTTATAAGCTCCTTTGCGCCCCCGTGATCGAACCCGCCGGCCTGAACGGGTACGGGATTGCCGGCGCGGGAGTCCTTAAGCGGGACGAAGCTCCCCCTGCCTGAGCTATGGGCCTTCAGATACTCTATCGCGGCTATCCCTTCATTATGGCCCTCGACTATTATGTACTGGAGCCTTTCTCCGAGCACAGCCTCGACAGCCTTCTCGTAGCCGGGGTTCGCCTCTATCACATCGGCGAGCAGGCCGTAAATGCCGCCCTTCTCGCGCTGAAGCATTATCGCCCTCGGCCCGCCCTTGAGGCTCTCGAAGTTCCTCTCCATATCTTCCAGCGTCTTAAGCCTCGCCGAGGCTATCGAGTACCGGTCTTTTAAATTTTTAAGGGCCTCAGTGTCAGCCGCCCTGCCGGACTCAAGCGATGAGATGCGCTCTTTTATGTCCTTAAGCTCGGCCTCTTTCGCCTCTTTAAGGGTAAGGGCCGACGCTATGTTCTCCTTTAACGCCCTGACCGGCCCTTCGTTCGCCTCTATCGCCTTCTTTATGGCCTCTCTATCGATAGCCGCCTTCGCGTCTTTAAGCCGTAAGGCCTCTTCCTCCCTCATCTGCGCCTGTATGGAATGGCGCAGGTCCGTAAGCCTTGCCGACAGGCTAAGCCCTTCCGAGC
>JAUSLB010000291.1 GCA_030646655.1 Deltaproteobacteria bacterium
TTATCCATAAGCCTTCAGGGCTCAGGGACGGAAGGCTTAAGGCCGGGGTAAAAGCGGCGTTCAAAGGCTCAAGGGCGCTCCTTTTTATCTCTGCTTCAGGAATTGCCGTAAGGGCCGTAGCGCCTCTGCTTAAAGGAAAGCAGACCGACCCGGCTGTAGTTCTGATGGATGAAAAGGGGAGGTTCGTTGTAAGCTTATTGTCCGGCCACATGGGCGGGGCGAATAGATTAACTAAAGAGCTTGCCGCCTTTTTTAACGCCACCCCCGTAATCACGACAGCAACGGATATCTCAGGCCTGCCTTCGATAGAAGAGGTAGCGGAGAGGTTCTCGCTCGCGATAGAGAACCCGAAGGCCATAAAAAAAATAAACTCGGAGATATTAAGGGGCGGAAAGCCCTTCATCATCGATAAAGACCTAAAGAGGCGCAAACTCATAAAAGGCGCTTATGGGCGGCGCTTTAACTTTAGGGCATCTTCCCCGAAATCCCCGGATAGCCCAGCTTTGGTATTTATCTCAAGCAGGTTTGGATTGCCTTTAAGATTGAAGGATAAGGCCCTTATCTTAAGGCCAAAGGAGTTCGTCGTAGGCATCGGCTGCAGGAGGGGAGTAAGCGCGAAAGGGATAGGTGAGAGCGTAAGGAAGGCGATGGAGGGCGCGGGACTCTCCTTTCTGTCGATAAAAAACCTCGCTACCATCGATATAAAAAGGGACGAGAAGGGGCTTGTAAGCTTTGCGAAGAGCTCGGGGCTTCCGATAGATTTCTTCAACGCCCGAGAGCTTAACAGGATTAAGCCGCCTTCGGGCCCGTCGAGATTCGTAAGAGAAAATACAGGGGCTTACGGCGTTTGCGAGACCGCCGCGCTCCTCTCATCAGGCGGAAAGAGGCTATGGAGAAGGAAAATAAAATCAGGACGCATAACGATAGCTCTGGCAAAGGCAGGCTCTATATAGTCGGCATAGGCCCCGGAGGCCCATTGCACCTGACCCAAAGGGCCAAAGAGGCGCTCAAAGACGCTGACTTAATCGCAGGCTATAAAAGATATATCGGCCTTATCGCTCCTTTAATAGAGGGCAAGGAGGTCTTCTCAAACGGCATGACAGAGGAGGCCACGCGGTGCAGGTTCGCTATAGACGCCGCGAGGACGGGCAAGAAGGTAGCCGTCATCTCATCCGGTGATTCGGGTATCTACGGGATGGCAGGGCTTATACTTGAGCTGTTGAAAGGCAACTCCGATATAGAGGTGGAGGTTATACCCGGCGTGCCCGCTTTCGTAGCCGCCTCATCGCTCCTCGGGGCCCCCCTTATGCACGACTTCGCCTCGATATCATTGTCGGATCTCCTTACAGACTGGGTGAAAATAGAAGAGAGGGTTGAGGCCGCTGCAAAGGCGGACTTTGTCATTATCCTTTACAACCCTAAGAGCTCGAAGAGGGTAGAGGGGCTAAAAAAGGCCCTTGATATAATCAGGCGGCACAGGGGCGGTAAGACCCCTGTAGGGTTCGTAAGGAACGCCACGAGGGAGGGCGAGGAGGCGATAGCTACGACGCTCGGAGATTTTGACCGGCTCTTCCAGAAGACCGATATGCTCAGCATCATAATCGTCGGGAATTCCTCGACATTTATAGATAATAATAGAATCATAACCCCGAGGGGCTATAATATATAGCAGGCTGCAGGGCCGTCCGGAGCAATTTTTTCAATGGGATTAAAAAGGGCTGTAATAATCGTATTCGACGGGATGGGCGTCGGGGAGCTCCCTGACGCGAAAGAGTATAACGACTCCGGAAGCGACACCCTCGATAATATGGCAAGGGCCGCGGGCGGGATCGATGTGCCGAACCTCGCATCCCTCGGGCTCGGGCTTATAGAAGGGGTCACGGCCGTAAAAAAGACCCAAAGCCCGCTCGCCTCCTGGGGCCGCATGAAAGAGGTCTCGCCCGGAAAGGATACCGCCACAGGCCATTGGGAGATGGCAGGGATAATCCTAAAAAAGCCCTTTGCCACCTACCCCCAAGGATTCCCCCTTGAGATGATGGAAAGGTTCGAGAAGGAGACCGGTTACGGGTATCTGGGGCGCATGCCCGCCTCTGGCATAGGGGTAATAGACGAGTTCGGCGCGGAGCATATAAAGACAGGTAAGCTCATCGTCTATACGTCAGCCGACAGCGTCTTCCAGATAGCGGCCCACGAGGAGGTCGTCCCGATAGATGAGCTTTACAGGGTCTGCATGATAGCGAGGGCATTCCTCGATGAGTATGATATCGGAAGGGTCATAGCCCGCCCCTTTATAGGAAGCCCAGGGGGGTTCAAGAGGACGGAGAGGAGAAGGGATTGGCCTGTCGAGCCTCCGGGGGAGCTCGTGATAGAGAGGATAAGATCAAAGGGCCTGCCGATAGTAGGCATCGGCAAGATCGGCGACATCTTCGTCCACAGGGGGATAACCGAGGAGATACATACCAAGAACGACTGCGACGGCGTTGATAAGACCATAGAGGCCATAAAAAGGCTCAAAGAGGGGCTTATCTTCACCAACCTTGTTGATTTCGACACATCCTACGGCCACCGGAACGACGCGAAGGGCTACGCGAGG
>JAUSLB010000307.1 GCA_030646655.1 Deltaproteobacteria bacterium
CTCGCCCTCTTTAGTGGACTCTGGAAGGCTATGCTGGAACGAGCGTATCCCGGTCTCCTCGCAGGCCTTTGTCTTATTCCTCACATAGACCTTTGAGGCAGGGTTCTCTCCTACGAGCACGACGGCGAGACCGGGCGTAAGGCCGTGTTTTTTCTTTAGAATATCGATCTCCGCCTTTAGCTCCGCACGGAGGCTCGCGGAGACCTCCTTGCCGTTGATGATGGAAGCGGTCTTAAGGTTTTCCATAGGGTTATTAAGTATACTTTAAGGAGCTTGATTTTGCAAAGGATTTTAGATTAACGGTATTTAAAGCCTATGACGAACCCTTAAAGGCTTTTTAGAGGCCCGAGGCGATATAAAAGGTAATTTCATCCTCTCCTTTTCCTTGACATATTGGAGCGCGGGCTATTATTATGAACTTAAGGCTCTTTTAAAAGGGGGCGAGATGGGCTTTTGGGATAATGTAAACGACGAATTGAAGAAGGCTGTCGAGGAAGGCTGGAGCGTAGTAAAGGAGAGCGCCAAGACAGGCAAGCTCCGCCTTTCGATCCATAACCTCAATAAAAGGATAGAGAAGCACTTAACCGAGATCGGCGGGATAGTCTATGACTCGTCAAAGCTCCCGTGGGAAAACCCGCTTTCAAATCCCGAGGCCTTAAAGATAATAGATAAGATAAAAAAGATAGAGGCCGAGAAGAAAGACCTTGAGGCAGAGCTTTTGAAGTTAAAGAGTAAAGAGACAGGGACAAGGCCTTAGATTTCACCCAGCTTATTAAGCCTCAATCGCCAAAAATTTCCGCCTGCCTTCCGGCACGGAAAGAGCATAGGTTGTCTTTCTTGGCAAATTCCCTCCAAATTAGCAGGGGCGATATCTCTAAACACGCTTAAGCGGATATAATTATTTAGCAGGTTGCTTCAAGCCGCAACCTGATATGCAATCCATGGAAGGATTGCCAAATTGCGAGACTAAAAAAGTCGAGCAATTTGTAAGGATTGGACGGAGGCAGTCCGGCCAAATCGTGGTTGAAAAAGTCTATGACGGACTTTTTCAACATCCTGATAGCTAAGAAAGAGGATTGTTTCTTTTATGAAAAGCGCCCTTGTAGTAGTCGATGTGCAGAACGATTTCTGCGACGGAGGCGCGCTGCCAGTAAAAGGCGGCCAGAAAACCGTCCCGGTGCTCAATAAATACATAGAGCTGTTTAAGGCGGCCGGGCTTCCGGTATACTTCACGCGGGACTGGCATCCGCAAAGGACGGTCCATTTCAAGGAATACGGAGGCGTATGGCCGCAGCACTGCGTACAGGGCACAAGGGGGGCTGAGTTCCACACTGAGCTTAAGGTAGCTCCTGATGCGAAGGTGATCACGAAGGGGGACGACCCGGACAAGGACAGCTACTCAGGGTTTGACGGCAAAGACCCTCAGGGGAGGAAGTTTGCTCAGGCCTTAAAGGAAGAGGGGGTTGACCACATCTATGTAGGCGGGCTCGCCGCGGATTACTGCGTGAAGGCGACCGCCCTTGACGGGCTTAAGGGGCGCTTCAGGGTAACGGTCTTGCTTGATGCCGTAAAAGGGGTTGATGTAAAGGAAGGGGATTCCGAGAGGGCGATTGACGAGATGATAGAGAAAGGCGCCGGCACTACGACCATAGACGAAGTCGAGCTTGTATAGTTTTTAATGGAGGCGATTATGGAGGCCCCGAGGATAAGCAAGGACGACCTTAAAAGGAAGATGGATTCTAAAGAGGATTTCATACTCCTCGATGTAAGGAACCCGACCGATTACGGAAACAGCAACGTAAAGATACCGGGCTCGATAAGGATACCTCTGGCAGAGCTCGAGGTAAGGATAAAAGAGCTCGATAAGTCAAAGGAGGCAGTGGCCTACTGCACCTGAACAGAGGAGCACTCGAGCGCCCGTGCGGCGCAGATACTCCTTTCTAACGGCTTTAAAAGAGCGAGCGCTCTGCTTGGCGGTTTCAACGAATGGGTGAGGTCAGGCATGCCTCTTGAGAAAAAATAACGGGCGGCCCCCGGCCCCGTCAATTAGCAGGCTGTTGAATAACAGCCTGCTAAGGCAATCCACGGTTGGATTGCCAAATTGCGAGACTAAAAGAGTCGAGCAATTTGTGAGATTTGGACGGATTCACTCCGGCCAAATCGTGGTTGAAAAAGTCCAGGACGGACTTTTTCAACATCCTGTTAGATTATTTGCCCGATTTTAGTTTAAGGTACTCTCCCACCAGTATCGCCGCAGGATACAGTATTTGCTCCTCCATCTGGGCGTGGAGCTTTAATTTCTCGGCAAACCTGATGAACTCCATCTTTTTCTCATCCCGCGCCGCCTGAGCCAAATTATTAAGCGCGGAGACGATCTTTTCATGCTCGCTCATCATCTCCTGAAGTCCGGCCTTGAGCTTTCCAGTCATCGCTATCACAGCCCCTGCCTCAGGGGTAATCTTTCCTGCTGCGAGCACCTGCAAAAGCCCGAGCGGCGGGAGCGCATATTCCTCTTCCTTTATGAAATGCGGGTGCAGGGCCTTTGAGACGGCCTTGGCGGCCGCGCCGGTAGAGCCGCCCGCGTTCATGGCCCTGGCAAGCTCCGAATGAAGCTCCTCGTGCTCTATCTTAAGGGACTGCAGGATCTCCATACAAACCTCCTTCTTTTCCCCTTTTGCACAGCTATAAAGCTTTAAAGTTCAGGTATATTATATCTGAAACAGGGATTAAAAGTAATACGCGGGCTTTAGCAGGCTGTTGAAAAACAGCTGGATTAAGTTCTTTTTGAAATTCACCCCCACTCCTCTCAAAGGGGGCAGGGCAGGGGTACAAATTATCTGGAACCCTTTTTGCGCCCTATGACTGCGGGGCCGGTTACGATTTGAGGGGCCATAAGCCTGTCCCATTCTTTTTTTGAAAGTATCCCTTTTCCGAGCGCTACCTCTTTGACCGTCTTTCCGGTTGAGGCGGACTCTTTCGCGGCTTGGGCGGCCTTCTCGTAGCCTATGAGGCGGTTGAGGATCGTTGCGAGCCCCACGGACTTCTCAAAATACCCCCTGCATCGCTTCTCATCGGCCTTTATCCCGGCTACGCATCTTTTGGTAAATGCGTTTATTGCCGAGGCGAGTATCTCCATAGACTGGAGGATATTATAATTTATCACAGGGAGCATGACGTTCAATTCGAGCTGGCCTGCCTGAGACGCCATCGTAACGGTCAGGTCATTTCCTATTACCTGAAACCCGGCCATGTCGAGCATCTCGGCCATCACCGGGTTTACCTTTCCGGGCATGATCGAAGAGCCGGGCTGTACCGCCGGAAGCGAGATCTCCGATAGCCCCGTCCTCGGCCCTGAGCTTAACAGCCTTATGTCGTTCGCTATCCTTATAAGCTCGACTGCCGCGTCCCTCAATGCCGAGGAAAAGGCGGTAAAGTCCCCCATGCTGTTAAGGGCCTCGAAGTTATCAGGCGCCTTCTTCAGCCCCTTTATGCCCGATGCCTCAGAAAGGGCCTTTAATGCCTTGCCCCTGTAAAGAGGGTGGGTATTAAGCCCCGTGCCTACGGCCGTGCCCCCAAGCCCTATCCTTTTAAGCCTATCCCTGCCGCCTTCTATCTTTTCAATCGAGCTCCTGATGGAAGCGGCGTATGAGCCGAACTCCTGCCCTAATGTTATCGGCACGGCGTCCTGAAGATGAGTCCTTCCTGATTTTATTATTCTGGAAAACGCCTTTGAT
>JAUSLB010000009.1 GCA_030646655.1 Deltaproteobacteria bacterium
GGAAGGAGGGTGCAGGGGGAGCAGAGCCTATGCCCAAAGGCGCACGGCAGGGCGCAAAAAGGCCTGTGCGATAAGCATTTGAAAATAAGATTGCTTCGCTTCGCTCGAAATGACAACTCTGAAATAAAACAGGGCAAGGCTTTCAGCCTTGCCCCGCTTTCTTTTTAAAATAACAGGGCATTGGCTTAAGCGGTCATCAGATGGTGGGGGGTTGGGGGGTGCTTAGCGCACGGCAAATTCCGAAACCGCGCATATTATTAAATGGCTCTTTATATAAAAGAAGCTCCGCACAAAAACCGCCCGCCGCAGGGGCGAGCGGGGCAGAAGGGGTATTTGAGGAAGGTTCGGCGGGATTCATTCGGAGGAAGGAGGCGGTAGTGAGCCGGGCCTATGCCCTAAAGCGCAACGAGTTGCGCAAAAAGGCATTGCCGATAAGCTTATTTTTAAATAAGATTGTTTTGCTCACAATTACAAGACCTGAATGAAAGGCATATAGTCCTGTAAGTTTTCACATTATGCACAGGCATATGCGTAGAAACGTTTTTTTAAATTCAAAACTCATTTCTAACCCCAAAAAGCTTCTTAAAAATCAAGCCAATTCCCTTATTTAACCGGTCCATATAAATAAGCCCGAACACCCGCCTCATCATCCTTGACTTTTTCCCGCCTCTGGGATAATTTGTACTCCACCCGAAACCGAAATGGAAAAATCACGCTATATCGCGATAGAAGGCCCGATAGGAGTTGGAAAATCAAGCCTTGCGGAACTCCTTGCGAACGAGCTTAACGGCAGGACCCTCATAGAGGAGGTTGATGCGAACCCGTTCCTCCCGAAGTTCTACGTTGACATAAAAAAATACGCCCTCCAGACCCAGCTGTTCTTCCTCTTAAGCAGATACCAGCAGCAAAAGGAGATGTTCCAGCAGGAGCTTTTCAACTCTACCGTTATCTCGGACTACCTTTTCGCAAAGGACAGGATATTCGCTTATCTTAACCTCGATGAGAACGAGCTGAGCCTCTATGAGCAGGTCTACAGACTGCTCGACACCCGCATCCCCAAGCCTGACCTTGTAATATACCTTCAGGCATCGACCGAGGTTTTGCTTGAAAGGATCGGCAGGCGCAACAAGGACTACGAGAAGGGGGTTAAGGAAGAGTATCTGGAAAAGCTGATAGACGCCTACAACAGGTATTTTTTTTATTACAACGACACGCCTCTTCTGGTGGTGAATACCACTGAGATAGACTTTGTTAACAACCCCGCGGACTTAACCAATTTAGTCAAGGAAATCAAGCACATGCGTGGAGGCTCGCAGCACTACATACCGCTTTCCTCCGGCTAAGCTGGCCTTAAGCCTATTGTCTAAGGGCTGGAATTAGTCTATAATATGATACCGGTTTACAGGCTCTTGAAAAATGTAATACCAGCTTTAAATTGAGACCTTCCGGGCCGTTCGGAAGGTTTTTTTAGTTATAATAAGGTAATGAAAAAGATAACTGTCCTCGACATATTGAAGATGAAGGCCGAAGGGAGGAAGATCCCTGTATTGACAGCCTACAGCGCCCAGATGGCGAGGATACTCGATGAGGCCGGCATAGCGATGTTCATAGTCGGGGACTCCGCCGGGATGGTCGAGGCAGGCTATGAGAACACCCTTCCCGTCACGATGGAAGAGATGATTTACCACACAAGGGCCGTAGCCAGAGGCAGGCAGAACGCTCTAATCGTAAGCGACATGCCCTTTGCCTCATATCAGGTAAGCGTAGAGGAGGCGAAGCGGAACGCGTGCAGGCTCGTGAAAGAGGGCCATGCAGAGGCCGTTAAGCTTGAGGGCGGCAAAAGGATGGCGGAGACAGTCAAGGCCATAGCCGAGACAGATATACCTGTTATGGGCCACATCGGGCTTACGCCCCAGTCCATACACAGGATGGGCGGATACAGGGTGCAGGGAAAGTCACGGACAGACGCCGAGGTGATATTGGAGGACGCCTACGCCATAGCGGAGGCAGGCGCGTTCTCTATAGTCCTCGAGGGCATACCCGGCCCTCTCGCCAAGGAGATAACGGGTTCTCTCTCCATACCGACTATCGGGATAGGGGCGGGGGCGGACTGCGACGGGCAGGTGCTGGTCGTAAACGACATGCTCGGGCTCAACTGCGACGGCAAGTGCCCGAAGTACGTGAAAAAGTACGCTGACCTTAAGGGAATAATATCAAAGGCCGTAGGCGAGTATATAAAAGATGTCGAGGAGGGAAAATTCCCCTCAAAAGACCATACGTACTGATTTTTTAAGGGAGGGTCTAAAGTTCCAAGCCAGATGAGGATAATAGAAGGCGTCACAGAGATGACGGCCTTTGCCGAAGACGCAAGGGCCAAGGGGCTAAAGATAGCCTTTGTCCCGACAATGGGATTTCTCCACGACGGCCATAAAGAGCTTTTAAAGATAGGAAGAAAGCTCGGCGATATACTTATCTTAAGCATATTCGTAAACCCGGCCCAGTTCGGGCC
>JAUSLB010000010.1 GCA_030646655.1 Deltaproteobacteria bacterium
TCTCGCAATTTGACAATCCGTTCAACAGTTACTGTATTGTGGCTGGTAAGTAAAAGTACATTTATATAGCTCGCCTTATCACTTCGTGAGCCGGCGAGCATCCAGAGGCAATCCGTCACCCATCATGGGGATTGCCTTAGCAGGCTGTTTTTCAACAGCCTGCTACAGGAAATATTTACAAACCAGTCCCTGAATACCTTAGTAAGCTTCTCAAGTTTATAATACCTTAGTAGTATTGTCAAGATAATTTGAGGCTGTTAAAAACCAGAATATCCTTATATTTTTAAGGTTATTGAAGGTCAGCCCGCTATGCGTTCTCAAAAAAAAACCCCGTCTTTTCTGAGCGGGGGTTTTTTTCATTTAATACCCTGTTTAGGGCGTATTACTCTATTATATCGAGTTCTATGGGCTCGACCTTTACGCCCTTATCAATAAAATATTTAATCGCCTTGTCGATCTCCCCCTCTTCACCCTCAAGCTCGAGGGCGACAAGGCCGATCTTATCAGACACGCTCGCCTGCCTTATGTTGGTTACGACCTTAAAGAGCTTTGCCACATGGTAAAGAAGCGGCTCTTTTACCTGCTCCTTCGGATAGGTAAGGTAAACCCTTTTCTTCAAATTGACCCCCCCGCGATAGCTGGGATTATCGAGACCTCGTCGTTTTCCTTCAACTCGGTCTCAAGGTTCTTTTTAAACCTGATATCCTCGTCATTAAGGTAGATATTGACGAACCTGCGCAGTTTTCCGTCCCCCTCGCAGATCCTCTCCTTAAGGCCCGGGTAGTTCTTCTCAAGGTCGTTTATGACCTCGCCTATGTTCCTGCCCTGAGCAGAGACCTCGTCTGAGCCGTTTGTCAACTTCCTTAAAGGGGTCGGTATCCTGACCTTTATCGCCATCTTCAAAACCTCCGGACTTATATTTAAAAGTCAGCCTTTCTGTATCTTGAGCCTGAAAAAGCCTTCCTTCTCTTTCTTGACCTCTACTATCTTGTGCCCCTCTTCCTTAATGGACTTTGGCACGTTCTGTATAGGCTCGCCGTCGTCTATCACAAGCTCTAATACCTCCCCTTCCCCCATTGTCTCAAGCTTCAATTTGGTCTTGACGAAGTTTATCGGACACATCACCCCGCGCAGATCCAAAAACGCGTCTGTCTTTATCTCGCTCATTATATTTCCTTATATTTCCTTTTTATTTATTTGCCCGGGGCCTTGAAAGAAGGGTGCGACCCGCTCTTGAAGACAGGCTCCATATAGTCGAGGTAGGCTTTAAGCCCCACCCTCTTCAGCGTGTTTCCGATCCTCTCGCCCCTCTTGCCGTTCGCGTTGTACCACTCGACCGTCTTCTGTATCGCCTCGGCGACCTTCTCATCCGGGAGGAACTGGCATACCTCTACAGCCTCCATCGGGTGCCTTCCGTGCTTGCCGCCTATCCTTACGGTATGGCCGTAGCGCTTGGCCTTCCATGATTCCGTCGGGCACGCCCTTATGCAGTCCCCGCAGAATATGCACTTGTTAGGGTCGAATATGGGTTTGCCCGAGTCCGGGTCGGATACTATCGCGTCCTCCTTGCACGCCTGAGCGCATATCGTGCACCCCGTGCAAAGCGGCTCGTCCCATACAGGCTCGACCACCCCCTGAAAGCCGAAGTCCATCTCTTTTGTCCGGGCGCAGTCTATGGGGCAGCCGGAAAAAGAGGTCTTGAACTTATGCGGGGTGGGCGTGCCGAAGAACTTCTGATCGACCATCTCCGCCATCTTCTGCGTATCGGTAAGGCCGTTCGGGTTGTACTCGCACCCGCCGCAGGCTGTGGGGACCCTCACCCTCGGGCCGCAGGAAGCGACCTTCTGCCCGATCTTCTCGAGCTCGGCTACGATGTTGTTGAACTCCTTGTAGTCGACATAGAGTATCTCAAGGGACTGCCTGAAGCTGAAGTGGACAACGCCCTTCTTGCTGTATTTATCGGCGATCTTGGCTATCTCTACGAGCTTTTTTGTGGAAAGCCTCCCGCCCGGGCACCTGAGCCTTACCACGAAGAGGTCTTTCTGCCTCTGCTTTATGAAACCGCCTGACTTAAGGTCGTTGAAATCGACCTTCTCGCCCATGCCCTCCAGATTTACGGCTACTTTTGTTGACTTATCCTCTATAAAACGGTCTGCCATCTGAAAACTTCAACTCCTTTGCAAATGTCTCCCGCCAAACGAGACAGAATTGGTGTATCCAAGAGGAAATCTTTCGTTGATACGGCCCGCCTTGTCACTTGTGACCCGGCGAGCATTATATTGAATGGCCGTTTTTCAACGGCCATTCAATATAATAACAAAAATCTACTCAGGATTGATAGCTAAAAATTCTATGCCTTCAACGCGAATTCCTTGCCGTTCGCCCTTACGAGGTCGTCAAACTCGGATAACCGGGCGTTAATCACAGTTACCTGATTGAGCTTTCCGTAGAGCGCCTCCTGAGTCTTAAGGCCGTTGCCGGTAATCGATACGACGATAGACTCGTCCCTGGGGATCCTGCCCTGCTCAAGGAGCTTCTTTGTAACCCCGATCGTTACGCCTCCGGCTGTCTCGGCGAATACGCCCTCTGTCTCGGCCAGCAGCTTCATGGAGCTTATTATCTCCTCATCGGTGACGCTCTCGCCCCACCCGCCGCTCTCCCTCATGACCTTTGCCGAGTAGTACCCGTCGGCAGGGTTGCCTATGGCGAGCGACTTGGCTATCGTATTGGGGCGCACGGGCCTTATAAGCTCGGAGCCTTCCTTTACGGCGTTCACGATAGGGGCGCACCCTGTTGCCTGAGCGCCGTATACCTTCGTATCGAGGTTTTTGACAAGCCCGATCTTGTGCAGTTCGTTAAAAGACTTCCATATCTTCGTTATCAGCGACCCGCCCGCCATGGGCACCACGATATGCTTTGGGAACCTCCAGCCGAGCTGTTCGGCTATCTCGTAGCCGAATGTCTTTGAGCCCTCGGCGTAGTAGGGCCTGATATTGATGTTGACGAACGCCCAGCCGTATTTCCCGGCTATTTCGCTGCATAGCCTGTTGACCTCGTCGTATGTCCCTTTTATGCTCACGACGGTAGCGCCGTAGATGAGCGTGCCGAGTATCTTTGTCTGCTCGAGGTCAAAGGGGATGAATACGTAAGATTCCATGCCGCAGGCCGCCGCGTTCGCCGCAACGGAGTTTGCGAGATTGCCCGTAGAGGCGCAGGCGATGATTTTAAACCCCAGCTCCCGTGCCCTTGAGATGGCTACGGATACGACCCTGTCCTTGAATGACAAGGTCGGGAAGTTTACGGCGTCGTTCTTTATGTATAATTCTTTCACCCCGAGCGCCTTTTCAAGATTATGCGCCCTTATGAGCGGGGTGAAGCCGACCTGAGCGCCGACTGTCGGGTCTGACTCAAGGGGCAGGAGCTCTTTATACCGCCACATGTTCGGCGGCCTCTTCTCTATCGCGTGGCGGGTCAAAACCTCTTTGATCTTATCGTATTCGTAGTTCACCTCGAGAGGGCCGAAACAGAGCTCGCAGACATGGAGAGCCTCCTTCGGGTACTCTTTTCCGCACTCCCTGCACCTCAACCCCTTCATGAAGCTCATATCTTCCCTCCTATATGCGTTTGCCGGCAAAAGCTTCGGCCTTGAACCTGAAAAAGAGCAAAAAAAAACCTCTTCTTGTCGTGATAAGAAGAGGCGTGTACCTTTTCTTATCTTCCAAGGCCTTACAGCCTTGCTGGAATTAGCACCTGACACTCCGCTTTTCAGCGGACCCGGTTGCTGTGGCTTCTTTGGGCCAGTCCCTCTGCCACTCTGGATAAGATATCCAAATATTTAATTGTACTAAGATTTATAATACAACTTTCCCCTCCTGTCAAGGCTTTTCTGGGGCTTAAGGAGGGCCTGACTATTATATGGCAGGCGGAGCAGAGCTGGTTTCGACGGTTATCGATAACTAACATCGGGTCGGGCGCCCGGTCCGGTCGAGCTTCCATGCCTTGAATTATCTACTTCGCGTGGCAGGCGGAGCAGAGCGCGCTTCCGGTATTGTCGATCGAAAGCATGGGGTCGGGGATCTCCGGCATGAGGCCCCTTTTTTGGGAAAGCGCCATATGGCCCTCAGCGGTCGTAAACAGGACATGGCAGGTTACGCAGGAGATCTTATTGTCGATGAGCTTAACATCGGGCCTCAAAGAGGCGGGGCTTACAAGAGACCGGTTTCTTGAAGAGAGCGCAAGGTAATCGACGCCTATAGGGTGGTCGCAGCCCCCGGAATGGCAGACCTCGGTCGGCACGGCATCCGATACTAATTCGTGGCAATTAATGCACTCCATCGACGCCGGGTCGAGCATGACCTGAGCATACAGGCCGGTAGCAAAAGTTAGTGGGAGAAAAACGCTTAAGATGAGTCCGGGCTTAGAGGGTTTCATGGCGGGCCTCCTTAAGCCATAATGATAATACAATTCCCTGCCCTCTTCAATCAGATTAGCAGGCTGCTGAAAAAGTCCCCAAAGTTGTC
>JAUSLB010000011.1 GCA_030646655.1 Deltaproteobacteria bacterium
GCGATCCTTGCGTCGGACTGGAGGTCTATGAACCTCGGGATCGCTACGGCCGCGAGGATCGCAAGGATTACTATAACCATCACCAGCTCGATAAGCGTAAAGCCCTTATTGCTTTTTCTCATTAAGGCCCTCCTTTTTTAAATGTACGATTTAGCTATAACATAACTAACATAACTGGGTAAAATGTCAATATTTTTTGTTCCGCCTGTCCGCTGCCCGGCCCCTTTTCTCACCACCTCTCATAACCCTTTGTTGATGACCTCACCCTGCCTGTCCTAATGTCGTATTCGTACCTGTTGCCGAAGGGGTCTAATGGGTAGCCCTCGCTATCGAGCGTCATTGACTCCACGTATTTTCCGAGGATAGCGACCCTGTAGTCCTCCCCTTCAATATATTTACCGGACGCATCAGCGTATTTCATTAGTCCTTTTATCGAGCCGGGCAGCTTCCCGTTTACCATAACATAATAATTTACGGCTGTCCTTAGGTTCGCTGTCTCCACAAGGAGCGCCGTCTCCCTAACCGACTTTACGGATGAGTTGTACCTCGTAACGGCCACAAGAAGGAGGATAGATATAAATACAACCACGAAGAGCGCCTCTACCGCGCTCCGGCCTCTTCGAGAAAAAAATACCCTGCACGCGCATGCGCGCACCTTACCTCCTTACGATCTTAAGTATGTCCCACATCGGCAGGAATATGGCGAGGGCGAGGAAGAGCACTATCCCGAATATGAAGGCGAGGAGTATCGGCTCTAAAAGAGTGGTAAGGTTCCTTATCGTGGCGTCCACCTCCCTGTCGTAATACTCCGCCGTCTTCTCGAGCATCTCGTCCAGATTTCCAGTATCCTCTCCGACAGTGACCATCTGGACCACCATAGGAGGAAAATTCCTGCTCGCCGACATCGGCTCGGATATCGGCTTTCCTGCCCTGACATTATCCTCTATGAGCTTTATCTCGGCTTCTATCAATTTATTCTCGACCGCCCTCGATACGATATCGAGCGACTGCAATATCGGCAGGCCGCTCTTATAGAGCGACGCCAGGACCCTCGAGAACCTCGACAGCACGGATTTAAGCAGAAGCGGGCCGAATACGGGGACTTTCAAGCTGAACTTATCACGGTTGTATTTCCCGGACTCGGTCGTGAGGTAGAACCGCAGCCCGAAAAAGAAAGACGCCGCTATAAAGGCGGCTATGTACCAGTATGAGGCGAAGGCGTCCGAAAGGATGATTAAGATGCGCGTGGGCAGAGGCAATTCGACCTTGAAAGTGGCGTAGAGCTTCGCGAACTTCGGGACAACGAAGTTCATGAGGACCACTACCGCCATTGCGATCGCGCCGAGGACTATCTTGGGATAAAGCGTGGCTGATTTGACCTTTGCCCTGTTCTCGGCGTTTTTCTCCAGCATGAACGCGAGCCTGTCGAGAACGGACTCGAGTATGCCTCCGGCCTCGCCCGCCTCCACCATATTGGAATACAGCTCAGGGAACACCTTCGGATGGGCCTTTAAGGAGCCTGAGAAGCTCCCGCCGCCCTCGACGGCCTCCCTGATCTTCTTTACCACGGCCTTGAACACGGGGCTTTCAATCTGGCGCTCGAGGGTATAAAGCGACCTTGTAAGCGGAACGCCGGCGCCGAATAGGGTAGCCAGCTGGCGGGAAAAAAGTATTATCTCCTGCTGGGGGACCTTATTCTGGAGGAGCTTGTTAAGATTGTCAATAAGACCTGTTGAAGGGGCCTTGGAAGTGATAGATATCGGGATAAGCCCCATCTTGTCGAGCGAGGCCTCGAGCTGGGTACTGTCCGGCGCGTCTAAAAACCCGGTTATGAGCGCGCCCTGCTTGTCCCTTGCCCTGTAATGGAAGGATGGCATTTTTTTAAAAACCGTTTACCGTCGCCGTTTTAAAGGACTTGAACAATTATCCGCACTTGAAAATTCCCTGCAGCAAGCTGCAGGGAATTTTAATCCCCTTTTCACTTGCTAACGGAACACGGCCTTGCCTACTCCACGACCTGAGTCGCCTGAAGGACCTCTTCCACTGTCGTATGCCCGCCCACGACAGCCCTTATGCCCTGCACCCTTAAAGTCTTAAAGCCTTTCTTTTTAGCCGCCTCCAGGATAACGCCGTTCCCGGCCTTTGACAGTATCATGGAGCGGATCTCGTCATCGAGCATGAGCACCTCATATATCCCCACCCTCCCCTTAAGCCCCGTGCCCTTGCACGCCGGGCATCCCGTACCCTTATAGAACTTGGGAACGCTGCCCGGGAACCTCACCCCGAGCTCGCTTATTATGCGCGGGTCGGCCTCATAAGGCATTGAGCAGGACTTGCATATCTTCCTCACAAGCCTCTGCCCCACTATGCAGGTCACGGCGGATGAGATGAGGTAGGGCTCTATGCCCATATCAAGGAGCCTCGCAATCGTGCCGATCGAATCGTTGGTGTGGATGGTGGATATGACGAGGTGGCCTGTAAGGGCCGCGTGTATGGCTATCTCGGCCGTCTCCCTGTCCCTTATCTCCCCTATCATCACTATATCGGGGTCTTGGCGGAGTATATGGCGGAGCGCCCCCGCGAACGTGACCCCGACCTTGGTATTGACCTGAACCTGATTTATCCTCTTTAAGTGGTACTCAACAGGGTCTTCGACGGTAACGAGGTTCTTATCAATCGTATTGACTATGCCCAATAGCGTATAAGCCGTTGTTGTCTTGCCGCTCCCGGTGGGGCCGGTAAGGAGTATCATCCCGAAGGGCCTCTTTACGACCTTTTTAAGTATATCAAGGACATCGGGCAACGGGGTCAGGTGCTCTATGTCGAGGATCATGTTCCCCTTGTCCAGAAGCCTTAAGACAGCCTTCTCCCCGAATATCGTCGGCAGGGTCGAGAGCCTTATGTCGATATCGCGCGAACCGATCTTTATGAGGAAGCGTCCGTCCTGCGGCAATCTCTTCTCCGCTATGTCGAGCTCGCCGAGTATCTTGATCCTTGAGAGCACGGCCGGGTGGAGCTTTAAAGGCAGGTTCGCCGACTCGTGCAGCACCCCGTCGACCCTGACCCTGATCCTTAAGGTGTCCTCGTCAGGCTCGATGTGTATATCCGACGCCCCGTCCGTCACCGCCCTCGAGATCATAAGGTTTACGAGCTGGACTATGGAGGTCTCGCCAGCTATCCTTTCGAGCTTTTCAGGGGCGTTCTCCTCGTCCTTTAAGAGCTCAATGCCCGAGGTCTGGACCTTCTTCACCATGTCCTCGAGAGAGGATCCCATGCCGTAGTACTGGTCAAGGGCCTTCATCACCTCTGTCTCTGTGGATACGACAGGGACTATCTGGCAGTCGGTGATTTTTTTAAGCTCGTCGACCGCGAAGACGTTCAGCGGATCGAGCATCGCGACCTTAAGCTCATCGCCCTCTTTGGAGATGGGTATGACCATGTAGCGCCGTGCCGTAACCTCGGGCACGAGCTTGATAGCCTGCGGGTCAGGGATGTTGTTGGAGAGCATCACGTAGGGGAGCTGGTACTGGTCGGCCAATGCCTCGGCGATGTCCCTTTCGGTCGCGTAGCCGAGGTTTACGAGGACTTTGCCTACGCGGGTGTTCGTCCTCTTGCCTATGCGCAATGCCTCCTCGAGCTGAGCGGCTGTTACTATGCCCTTAGCCTTGAGGATCTCGCCCATTGGCTGGATTTTTTTAATTACCGTCATGTCCTTTATCGCTATTTCGTCCGTTTCGGGCGAAAAATAAAGATAAAAACGCCGGGGCTCCTGATGGGGGGCTTGCAAAGCAGGCTAATCCAGAGGAATCTGTCATAGGGTTGCATTGGGTTAGATTATAACGCCGGGTTTATTATACCTTAGGAAAATGTAAAATGAAAGTGGTTTGAAGTTAAAGCCTTGTTTGATGGTATTACTGAAAATCAGGCATGGGGTGCAGCGGCCCTGTTAGAAATAAAGGGCCCGGGAGGATTTCCCGGGCCCTTTATCCTTTTGCTTATCTGAAGCTACCCTACATATACGCACTTGGATGCGGGGGTCCTGGTATCCATGTTGCGGCCCCTGTTTATGTGGTCGTCTATCTCAGCGGCGCAGCCTATCATCCTGCCTAAGAGGAAGGTAGTGAACGCGGCTGCCTCAACCTCCTTGTCCGTCATCTTGCCGGAGTTGAATGCCTGCCAGACGATCTTGAGGAGGATAACCGCTATGACCGCATCGACATTGACGCAGTAGACGTTCGAGCTTACCTTAAAGTCAAACAGCGCCTGCACGAGGTTCTGGTAGAAATCGAGGAATATGTTGTATATCCCCTTCTCCTCGAACAGGGCTGAAACGAACCTCTCCCTCGGGTCGTAGTTCACTTCCCTGCCCTTGAATACCGGGTGGTTGACGCACGGTATCTTGATGTACTCGATATTGCCGAAGGCCTTCTGGTCGGCCTTGTACTTCGCGTACCACTTCGCGTAAGTATCCGCTATCGCCTTTAGGTTCAAATCGTGCTTGCCGGCAGAGGGGTCTTTAAGGCCCGTGTCCTTGAACCTCTCTATAAGGAACGCTATCGCCTCGTACCCGTTGCCGCCGTGCGCGAAGCCCGTATGCGTCAAAAAACCCACGAAGGCCTTGTTTATCTGGACCCTTTGCGGGTCCTCGGGGCCGTCCGCGCTAACCCCGCCCTTGCAGCCCTGAGCCGAGATCGTGCCCGGGCCGTTCGAGATGATGAGGCCCAAGAGCATCGAGAACTCGAACCTCTCGGTCTCTGCCGGCTTCCTGCCGATCAGAGCGAGGAACGCCGCGTCGGTGAACGTCCAGTCTGTTATAAGTTCCTCGTTCTTCACATTGCAGAACTTATCCTTCGAGTGCTTGGCGGCGGGCACGCTGCACCCCACGAAGCTTGAGAATATCCTCGAATACCACGGCAGCGCCATTATCGTTATCTTAGATATCGACCTTCTTATAAGCGGCTCCCATCCGAGCGTCATCCAGACGGCGGAGATGAGCGCGTCCGTTGAGGGCTTGCCCCCTGCCGCCTCCTTTACGAACTCTATGAAGACGGACCTCTTCTTAAGGCCGTCAATCGCCTTTAGCATTACCTTTGCGAGGGGATCGCCCGCCGGGGCCGTCAAGGCCTTACTCGCGTCTTTTGACAGGCCGTTGAGCACGCCTGAATAATTGAACTTGTCAGTCGGGCGGATGAGCCCTGAGGACTGGAAGAGCTCGAGGAGCAGGCTTGAGGCCTCGAGCGCGCCCTTAACCTTTCCTTTTCCGACGATAGAGATGGCCGCCGAGAGGACCGAGTTAGGGGAGCTTTCAGCCTCCCGGGCCGCGTCAGCAGCTATGTTCGCCGGGTCGTTAAAGTGATTGAGGTACGCGTTAAAGGCGATATTGGAAAGCGCCCTCTCGTAATCAGAGGGGTATCTCTTAAGGAGCGAAAACACAAGGTTCTCTTCGAGCGCGCGCTTGGAAGAATCCAGTATCGAGACGTTATGGACCTTTGTGACCTGAGTAGCGGGTTCCATAAAGGACGCGCCGCTGGAATCCTTCATCGTCTGCCTCGGGAACTGCGCCCCTATCTGCTTATTGATATAGTCTATCTGCTCGTCATACGGAGAAACGGCCCTTACAGGCTGGATGTCGAGCTCCTTCGGGACGGATATGCCAGCGTTATTGGCGAACCAGCACTTAAGCGACAGATCGCCCTGAGAATCGAAGTCAGGCTTTATCCCGTTAAGCTCCATTACCTTTGTGAGGGCCTCTGGGATGTAGGCAATATTAGTGACGACCGCGCCCTTCTTGGAGAATATTGGGGCCTGGGGCGTATAGACGCCCTTTACCCCGAAATAGTCCATGAACCACTTCTCTTTTGCCTTCGCGTCGTCGCCTGAGCCGGCGAGGCTGCCGGCATGGCCGCACGCCTTCGTAAGCCGCGCCTTCCATCTGCCGACAACGCATGCTACGGTGGGCTTATTGATCTCAAGGCCCGCCTCGTAATACCCGCCGGGCTCCGTATAGATCACAGCCGCCTTTGACCTCTCGTCGTTATCAAGGGCGTAGAAGAACTCCTTCGGGGCGTAATGGATATATACGTCCTTTCCGCTCGATATCGATGTGGTCGTGCCCCAGCCCTTTGTAAGCAGGTAAACCGCGATAGTGGTAGTGAAGTTCCCTGAGTTGGAAAATAGGGCGACTGAGCCCTTGACGAGCGACTCCTCAGGCTTAGTGCCTCCGAGCGCGCCGCCGATCCTCACCTTATTCCACGCATCCGCAACGCCCAAGCAGTTAGAGCCGAAGACATCGACTCCGTTCGCCTGGCATATAGCCCTTATTACCCTCGCGTCCGAGACAGAGACCTTCTCAGTGAGCACAATGACCTTCCTTAAGTCCGGGTTGTGCCTCACCGCCTCCGCTACCCCGTCCTTGACGCCTGAGGGGGGAAGGTAGATGACGGCTGTAGTGAACTTATGCCCTGCCTTTATCCCCTCTTTTATCGAGTTGTAAACCGGGATGTTGCCGATCTTGGTCTCGAGGAACTGCCCTGACCTGCCGGGGCTCGTGCCGAAGACCACGTTCCCGCCTGAGTAAACATGGCTTACGGGCGTGACAGTGCGGCTCTCGTTGCCGAGTATGTTGAGCACGCAGACCCTGTCCTCCCTTGTCGCTATCTCAGCAAGGGACCTGATACCGACATAGTAAGGAAATTTTTTGACGCCTTCTTTATGCATGGGTCCTCACCTTTTTGAGTAGTAGTCCGAAGAGAATCCTGCCGATGCTTTTATAGATTACTTCCGGGACAGCGCGGCCTTTGCCTTGGGGACCGGTGCCGCCTGAGACGGGGCGCCGTTCGAGAACTGCGCCCTGCCCTCCTTCTCCATCCACTTATCTACAGCCAATGCGTAGTTGACGACCTCGCTCATGGCGGAATCGTGGCCGAAAATCCTGTAGGGCAGCTTAAGGTTCTCAAGCGTGTCCCTCATGTAAGCCATGCCCCTGATGAGGTTCGGGCC
>JAUSLB010000020.1 GCA_030646655.1 Deltaproteobacteria bacterium
ACTCGATAACTTTTTTAACCGCTCCCTCGTCTCCCTCCAGTACGGCCTCCACGCTCCCTTCCGCCCTGTTCCTTACCCATCCGCAGACGCCGTGCCTCTGGGCCGCCTCGACGGTCGAGGCCCTGAAGAATACGCCTTGCACCAATCCCTCGATTATGAGGTGAGCCCTTACCATTTTCATTATGGAGAACCTACCATAAAATCCCCTTTCTGGCAACTCCATGCAATAAATCGCTTGAAGAGGGAGACGGCCGAATGTAATATGAAATACGGAGGCCGGATTTGAAAGAGGTAATTATAATAGGCGGCGGGCTCGCGGGGAGCGAGGCCGCGTATCAGATAGTAAAGATGGGAGGCAGGGCAATAGTCCTTGAGATGAAGCCCGAGAGGTTCTCCCCCGCGCACAATTTGCCGACGCTCTCAGAGCTTGTCTGCAGCAACTCATTAAAATCAGAGAGCCTTGAGAACGCCGCCGGGGTCTTAAAGGAGGAGATGCGTATCTGCGGTTCTCTTATAATAAAGGCGGCTGAGGCCACAAGGGTGCCCGCCGGAAAGACCCTCGCGGTTGACAGGAAGGCGTTCTCAGAGTTCGTGACCGAAGAGCTTAAAGGCCTCGGCGTAAAGATAATTACAGGAGAGGTGATGGCAATCCCGGAATCCCGGCCGCTTATAATCGCCACAGGCCCGCTTACATCGGATGCGTTCGCCGAGGAGGTCCAAAAGCTCGTGGGCCATGACCGCCTGCATTTTTACGACGCGGTGGCGCCTATCGTTTACAAAGACTCCATAAATATGGAGAAGGCGTTCATGGCCTCGCGCTACGGCAAGGGCGGGGACGACTACATAAATTGCCCGTTTACCGAGGAAGAATACGCGAGGTTTTTTGAGGCGCTAAGGGACGCGGATAAGGTAAAGCCTCGCGGGTTTGAGGACGGTCTGTATTTTGAAAGGTGCATGCCGATCGAGGTCATGGCGGAGCGGGGGCCCAAGACCCTGCTCTTCGGCCCGATGAGGCCGGTGGGCCTGACAGACCCTCGCACAGGCAAGCGCCCCTTCGCTGTTGTGCAGCTTAGAAGGGAGGATAAGGAAGGCGGCCTCTATAATATCGTCGGCTTCCAGACCCGGCTCACCTTCCCTGAGCAGAAGAAGGTCTTTAGATTGATACCCGGCCTTGAGGCGGCGGAGTTCGCGCGGCTCGGAAAGCTCCACAGGAATAGCTATATAGACTCCCCAAGGCTACTTACTAATGCGCAGCAGTTAAGGAAAGACCCGCTCATATTATTCGCCGGGCAGATTACAGGCGTTGAAGGCTACACCGAATCCGCGGCCTCAGGCATGCTCGCCGGCATAAACGCCTTTAGGCTTGCCTCCGGGCTTTTACCTGTCTGCCCGCCTCCGACCACCTTGACAGGCGCGCTCATGCGCTATGTCTCCGATGAGGGTAAAAGAGATTTCCAGCCCATGAACGCTAATATGGGGCTACTTCCGGAGGCAGGCGCCAAGAAGGACAGGAGGGAGGCTCAAGCCAGAAGGGCGCTTTCGGATTTTAAGGTTTGGCATGACGAATCTCTTGCAACTTCACGCGGAATTTGATATAGGTTTATCCATATGGACAAGAGAAAAGAGGTCCTCATCAGCGCCCTCAAGGAGAGGGAAGAAGGCATCAGGAAGCTTGCGGCCGATGCCCTTGAGAAGCTCGAGATGCGGGACAGGCTCGATCACCTCGTAAAAAAGATAGAATCGGGCGAGATGCTCGAGAAGATCCGCGCTATCTACGCGCTTACCGACCTTAAAGGGCAGAGGGTGACCGAGATCCTCATTAAGGCGGCGAAGGACCCGTCCGAAGATGTGAGGGCCGCGGCCCTCCGGGTCCTCGGGGGCAAAGGCGAAAGCGCCATGCCCGCCCTCGTCGAGGCGCTTAAGGACGCGAGCCCGGTCGTCGTAAGGGTAGCCGTAGATTCTCTTTCGAACTACAGGGACCCGAGGCTGTTGGGGCCGTTGATGCAGATATTGAAAAGCCCTGATACCGGGATTGTCGAGAGGGCGCTTGAGGTCATAAGCAGACTTGGGGATAAGAGGGCGGAAGAGGCGATGATATACTTTGCCGTCAAGGGAAACAGCAAGATGAAGGGGCTTGCGATAAAGGCCCTCGGAGAGATGGACAGGTAAAGTTCATTACTAAAAAAGCTCAGGCCTGCCGGATTTTATCCGGCAGGCCTTTTTTATTCCATCCTTTGTTTTTAAAGGTCAGACTGCGGCCGCCTCTTTCTCGAAGAACGCGCCGAGGTCTGTGGCGGTGGCAGAGGGGTTTACTGTGGCGGCTATAGTCCTGTCGTTCCCTATGGACAGGTCGAGCTCGAACGGGGCCTCCAGGGCCTTGCCTTCGCCGTCGTAAAGGACTTTTATTGTGGGGGCGTCCATGGCCTCCGGGTTCAGCTTTACGACCACGCCTATCTCGTTCGAGGAAAGCCTTACCATCGTGCCTACCGGGTAAACGCCTATCATGCTGATGAAGGCCTTGAGGGTGTCGGGGCTGAAATGCCTCCCGGAAAAATTCGTCATTACCTTGACGGCCTCAACCGGGTTATGGGGCTGCTGATAGACCCTCAGGGTCGTAAGCGCGTCGTACGCGTCGCAGATGGTTATTATCTGGCTCAACGGGTGTATGGCCGTATTTATCTGGGGGTATCCAGAGCGGTCGAACTTTATGTGGTGCTCGTATATGAGCCTGCCGACCAGTTCCTCCATCCCGTTCATCCTTTTTATTATGTTAGAGCCCAGAAGCGGGTGCTCCTTTATCTTCTCCCATTCCTCGGAGCTCAATCCGCCGGGCTTTCTTATGATGGTCTCGGAGACGCCGGTCTTCCCTATGTCGTGAAGGAGAGCCGCGACGCCGACGCAGTGGAGCTCGCCGGCCTCGAGCTTCAGGTGCCTGCAGAGCGCGATAGCCATTATCGAGACATTGACGGAATGGTTATAAAGGTAATTGTCGTAATTCTTTATCATCGTAAGCCCGATTATGGCGTTCGGGTCGGAAAGCACGGATTCCGTGATCTCTTCGATGATGTTATTTACGGGCTCGGACTTCGGGATCTTCCCCATCCTCACTTCGCCCATGACGTTTCTTACTATCTCTACGGCCCCGTTATATATCTCGAGTATGTTCCTTTTGCCCTTGGGTATGGACTTAAGAGTGATGTGCGTTACGCCCTTGGAGGAGAGCTCTTTCTGCAGCTCAGAGCCCTGAAGAGGCGGGCCTGAGAGGATGTCCATCAGGTTCGAGAGCTCCTTTACGGTCATGCCCTTCTCGAAGATGATCGCCCCGATGTTCTTCTCGCCCATGTAGCTCATGACGTCGGGGTAAAGCTTATCCCCGTCCTGAACGGGCTCTGCCTCCATGACGAGCGCCTCGTTCACCAGCCCTATCATTAGATTGTTCCTCGTCTTTAAGGAGTCGGAGAGGCACTGGAAGGTCTTATTCACCGGAGTTGCTATGGCCGGGTGCCCCGGGGGGTAGAGCTTTTTGCTCTTAAGCGAGGCGTTTATGCTTTTAAGTATTGTCTCGTTAGCGCTGTCGGTCATCTGTCCTTCTCTCTTTTCTCTAAGATTCTTTTGCAGGCGGTGTGAAGCTCCCCCGAGGAGCCCTCGCATGCCTCTTTCAGCGCCTCGTAGGCATCGTTCGTCCCGATAAGCCCGAGGGAGTAAGCCGCAAGGGAGCGCGCCTCTTCGTTCGCCTTCTTCCCGAACCATACCCTCTTAAAGAGTATCCGGGTAAGAAATGGCACCGCTTTGGGATGGCCGATTATTCCGAGGGCCTTTATCGCCTCTTTCTTTATCTCCAGACTGTCAGACCCGCGCTTTAACGCTATGCCACCGAGTATGTCGATAACCGATGAGTCCTTTAGCATCCCCAGGGACATTATGGCCTGAGTGACCAGAGCCTCGTCCTCCTCTTCCAGCGTCCTTAAGAGCATCGCGGTCGACCTCGGGGACTGTATCTTTATGAGGCTCTTTAGGACCTCCCTTTTGACCCTCGCCTCAGGGTTGTTGTAGGCGGCCTCTATCGAGTCCAGAGAGCCCTCGTCCCCGACCTCTCCTAAGAGCGCGACCATCTGCCTTACCACGAACCACTCCGGGCTCTTATAGAGCCTCTCCTCGACCTGATGCTTTACGGCTTTGCCGAACAGCACTATCGCGTTAAAGAGGTTGCGCCTTATAAGGGCCTCGGGGGCGGCTATTATCTCGTCAAGCAGGAATTCCGCCGCTTCGCTCCCGGAGATCACGAGCATCTGCTGTATCGCGCTCCTGCAGGGCTCCTCTCTTCTGCCGACCCTGCCGGCGAGATATTTCATCATATCACGGTTTAAGAGCGAGCTCAAACGCTCCGAGGCGGTCGAGCGTATGTTTTGGTCAAGGCCTGAAAAGGGCGAGATGTGCTGATAGAAGGCGAGGGCGGCCGGGAAGGCCTCGTCGAGCTTTTTTTCAATCAGTAGGATCGAGGCCTTCTCCTTTATCCGGACGGATAAGTCGTTATACCTTAAAAAGTCCCTTTCGGTCTTTATCCGGTCAAGGAGGACGGATAACGGCTCTTCCTCTTCAGGCTCTACGGGAGGGGACTGTTCTTTTTCTTCCCCGCCCTGGGCCGCTTCGCCTGATGCGGCCTCCTCGTTCTTCTCCGCTATCTCTCTCCTCTCCTTTTCCCTTTCTTCCTCGAGGTCTTCTCTGATCTTCAGCAGGTCCTCGTAATTCAGCTCGTTTAAGAGGATGCCCCTTATATCGTTTTCCGCGAAGACCGCCTCGGCCCCGCCCTTTGCCTGAAGCTCCTCGGGCTCGAGTTTTAGTATGGAGAGGAATATCTTGAGCTCAGGGAGAGTAAGCCGGGGGTTGAAGGCGAGCTCATTTACGCGCCTGTAGAAGAATTTTTTGGCGAACGCGGCTATCTCCGGGTTGTCTCCGCCTATGATGGTTCTATTATCGTAGAAGCCCTTCTGGTCTATCTTCCATTTTATCTCGCCCTGCGCATCTATCGTCTTTTTAAGGAGGAGATAGCACTTCTCCAAGGCGGAGTCGAGCTGCGGATGCCCCTCGGGGTAGAAATTATGCATCTTGACAGCCTTATTCAGTTCAATTAGTATGATGCTGTAATTTTGCAGGTCTAAGGGCATATCTTTTGTGGGCGGTTTTTAAAAAATATCATAACAAAACTGCCGCTATTGTCAATTGTAAACATCTGTTTATACCCGGCTCTTAAAAACCCTGATACGCCTCTTTTTTTCAATGGCAAAAACCAGAACAATCTATTCGTGCCAGTCCTGCGGTCATGCCTCTCATAAATGGCTCGGCAAATGCCCTGACTGCGGCGGCTGGAACAGCTTTCTCGAAGAAAAAGTCATCGAGGAGAAAAAGACTTCGGGCAGGGTACATGAGGAGGGCCCCCAGCCCATCTCAAGGCTCGTGATGGCCGAGGAGGACAGGCTCAAGACCGGCATAGACGAGTTCGACAGGGTCCTCGGCGGAGGGCTCGTGCCCGGCTCTGCCGTGCTCATAGGCGGAGACCCGGGGATTGGCAAATCGACGCTCCTTCTTCAGGCTACCGGCATGCTCGCCGAATCAGGGCTTAAGGTCCTTTATGTGACGGGCGAGGAGTCGATGCGTCAGATAAGGCTAAGGGGCGAGCGCCTCAAGGCCATTTCAGATAACCTCCTGATATATTCCGAGACTTCCGTAGAGCGCATCCTTGCCGTGATTAAAGAGATAAAGCCCGGCGTAATAGTCATAGACTCCGTACAGGCGGTCTATACCGAGGCGTTCGAGTCCTCCCCCGGCAGCGTAAGCCAGATAAGGGAGTCCGCGGCGCGGCTCATCTCGCACGCAAAATCGTTCGGAGCCCCTGTCTTCCTCGTCGGCCATGTGACAAAGGACGGCGCCATAGCTGGGCCCAAGGTATTGGAGCACATGGTCGACACCGTCCTTTATTTCGAGGGAGAGCGCGGGCATCCCTTCAGGATACTGAGGGCCGTCAAGAACCGCTACGGCTCCGTGATGGAGATAGGGGTTTTCGAGATGAAGGATAAGGGGCTTATAGAGGTATCCAACCCGTCCGAGATATTTTTGGCTGAGAGGCCGCGCGATTCTTCGGGCTCGGCGGTCGTATCGAGCCTTGAGGGCACGAGGACGATACTCGTTGAGGTCCAGTCCCTGGTATGCCCGACCCTTTTCGGGATGCCGAGGAGGACGGTAGTGGGGGTCGATTACAATAAGGTCATACTTCTTGCCGCCGTGCTTGAGAAAAAGGCGGGCATAGCCCTTGCCAACCACGACATATTCATTAAGGTGGCCGGCGGGATGAGGCTCGATGAGCCTGCCATTGACTTAGGGGTGCTCGCCTCCATCACCTCGAACTTCCTCGATAAACCTATCGACCCGTCTACGGTGATATTCGGCGAGGTGGGCCTTGCCGGTGAGGTGAGGGCCATAAGTCAGGTCGAGCCGA
>JAUSLB010000025.1 GCA_030646655.1 Deltaproteobacteria bacterium
CCTATCAGGTTGCGGCTTGAAGCAACCTGATAAACAGCGTAAGGCCGAAGGCGCTGAAGCGCGTGGACTGCCTCTGCTGGAAGTTAATGAGCCTCGGCTGGAGGAAGTATTTGGCCCCGATCGCGTCGCCGAGCTTTTTAAGCCTCGCCTTATCGAGAATCCCTGTAGAGGCGTACGCCTTGAGCATCTCGGCGTAGTCGCCTGTGTAGCCTACCCTATTGATGGTGCTTAGGCTCTGCCAGTAAGGAACGACCTTTATGTCCGGGCGCTCGCTCCTTATCGCCTCCTCTACAAACTCTCCTAATAGCTTCCTGTACTCGATGTTGCTCTCGCCGTCCGTGGCGGTAAGCAGGCCTACCGTCTCTCCGTTATTTATCTCCTTAAACCCGGGTGAGCGGTACGACTCCCTTACGTTGAAATTGGCCTGTTGCAGCGGGCCAGTGCAGGATACAGCCGAAAATAACAGCAACAGCGTTACGACGGCTCTTTTTATCATGATGGTTATTTGATTGATATGCGAGCATACGTCCAGATGTTTGGCGGCTGTTTGGCTTCGTTTTTGCCGTGCCCTGCTTTTTTTGACCGGCAGACCTGCCGGCCTCTTTTAGACCCCTCAGGTCCCTCCGTAGCCGACGATAACCGAGCCGCCCTCGACGATTACCGGCACGCTCCGTCTGCCGCCGCTTAATCGCAGCATCATCTCCATATTCTCAGGAGATGCCTTTACGTTCACATACTCTACGTCGAAACCCTTTTTTGCGTACTCCTCACGGGCAGCGTTTGTGTAGGGTCAGGTATCCTTGCCGTATATTATTACTTTCTCCCGCACCGTGGATCCCCCCTTTGCAGAGATTTTCACAAAAGGACTTTTATATATTATAGCCCATTATCCCCGGCCACGCCGGAAGGAACAAACAAATTTTAATATTATCATCAACTATTAAAGATTTACAAGGGCTATCTTCGCCTGTTAACCCCAACCCTCTTGCAGGGCTTATATATCCTGCACCTGCCGCAGAAAGGCGAGACAGGGGTGCAGATATTCTGGCCGTAGGCGACCAAGAGGTCGTTTATCATTATCCAGTACCTTCTGTCGAGCTTGTATCTTAACTTAAGCTCAGTCTCCTCAGGAGTTTTCGACTTGATGAAACCCCAGCGGTTGGTGATCCTGTGGACATGGGTGTCAACGCATATGCCGGGCTTGCCGAAGCCCATAGTGACGACGAGGTTCGCTGTCTTCCTCCCAACGCCCTTTAATTTCAAAAGCTCCCCGATCGTGTCCGGCACCTTCGAGCCGTTCTTTACAAGCTCGTCAGAGATATTTTTTATGGTGCGCGCCTTTGTCCTGAAAAAGCCGGCGGGGTATATCGCCTCTTCTATAGTCTTATAATCAAGGGAGGCGAGAGCCTCCGGCGTGCCGGCCAAGTTAAAAAGGCGGGTGGAGGCCTCCCGCGTGGTTGCGTCCTTTGTCCTTAGCGAGATTATGCACGAGATGAGCACCTTAAAAGGGTCTTTCCTTTTCTCAAGCGCGACCTCGGTGACATAGGGCGGCTTGAACCTCTTATATTCCTCTTTAAGTATTTTTATTACGGCGGGGATGTCTTTTCGCAGCATCGGATGATGATACTATTTCAGGATTGAAATTTAAAAGGATAATTCTTTTTATTGACTTTACTAATATTAATACAGGGTGATGTCTTTTGACAGCATAATACCTAATACTATTTCAAAAGAGAAAAAGAGGTTTTTTAAAAAAATGTCTCATAGGTTGCAGCGACCGTAGGGATGGAGGGTGCTATGCGCACGGCAAATTCCGAAACCCGGCACATGTTAGTAAGCTTTCTTTATCTAACAGGATGCTGAAAAAGTCCGTCCTGGACTTTTTCAGCCACGCTTTGGCCGGGCTGCCTCCGTCCAATCCTTACAAATTGCTCGACTTTTCGGTCTCGCAATTTGGCAATCCTTCCATGGATTGCCTATCAGGTTGCGGCTTGAAGCAACCTGCTAAAATAGGTTCGCATAAGAACCGCCCGCCTTTAGGGGCGAGCGAGCCGGGCAAGAATTAGGGCGCGCAACGGCCTTGGGCGGCGAGCGAGGTGGAAGGAGGATGCAGGAAGCCATTTATTTTGCAGGATAGCAAAATAAAATTTTGCGCCGCAGGCGCGAAAGCCCGAAGGGTCGAGTCCAGGGATGGACGAGATCACCCTATGCCCAAAAGCGCCCTAAAGGGCGCAAAAGGGCCTTTGACAAGGAAAATTTTTGAAAATAAAAACGGGCGGCCCCCTGTGGATGGGGCCGCCCGTTGCTTTACGCCTTGCTTTCCCTTGTGAAAGGAAGGGATTATCTTACATCATCCCTTCCATCCCGCCCATGCCGCCCATGCCGCCGGGCATGCCCATGGGTTTTTCATCCCTGGGTTTTTCGGCTATCATGCACTCGGTCGTTAGCATAAGCGACGATATCGATGAGGCGTTCTGGAGCGCTATCCTTGAAACCTTTGTCGGGTCGATTACGCCCGCCTTCACGAGGTCCTCGTAGACTTCTGTGGCCGCGTTGAACCCGAACGCGCCCTTGCCGTTCTTTACCTTCTCAACGACTATCGAGCCCTCGAGCCCCGCGTTCGCCGCTATCTGGCGCAGAGGCTCTTCAAGGGCCCTCCTTACGAGCTTAACCCCGAACTGCTGGTCGCCCTCGAGTTTTAACTGCTCGATCGCCCCAAGCGCCCTCATGTAAGCTACCCCGCCTCCGGGGACAACGCCCTCCTCAACCGCCGCGCGGGTGGCGTGGAGCGCGTCCTCGACCCGCGCCTTCTTCTCCTTCATCTCGGTCTCGGTGGCCGCGCCGACATTTATTACGGCAACGCCTCCGGCGAGCTTGGCGAGCCTCTCCTGAAGCTTTTCCTTATCGTAGTCAGATGTGCTCTCCTCTATCTGCGCCCTTATCTGCTTGATCCTTCCCTCGATGGCGTCTTTCTTGCCCGCGCCGTCGATGAGGGTGGTATTCTCTTTATCGATCACTATCCTCTTCGCTCTGCCGAGGTCCTTTATGTCGATCGATTCGAGCTTTATCCCGAGCTCCTCCGCTATCAGCCTGCCGCCTGAGAGCACGGCGATGTCGTCGAGCATGGCCTTTCTTCTGTCGCCAAAGCCCGGCGCCTTTACCGCCACGGCCTGCAATGTGCCCCTTAATTTATTTACGACGAGTGTTGCGAGGGCCTCGCCCTCAACGTCCTCGGCTACTATGAGGAGCGGTTTTCCCATCTTCGCGATCTTCTCGAGTATGGGAAGGAGCTCCCTCATGTTGGATACCTTCTTCTCGTGGATTAAGATAAAAGCGTCCTCTAAAACGCACTCCATCCTCTCTGCGTCCGTGACGAAGTAGGGGGAGAGATAGCCCCTGTCGAACTGCATGCCCTCTACGACATCGAGCTTGGTCTCCATGCCCTTCGCCTCTTCAACGGTGATGACGCCCTCCTTGCCTACCTTCTCCATCGCCTCTGCTATTATCTCGCCTATGGCCGTGTCGCCGTTGGCGGAGATCGTGCCTACCTGAGCGATCTCCCTTTTTTCCTTTACGGGCTTTGAGAATTTTTTAAGCTCGCCGATAACTACCTCTACCGCCTTCTCGATGCCCCTCTTTAGGTCCATCGGGTTATGGCCGGCGGCAACGAGCTTGCTCCCTTCCCTGAAGATGGCCTGCGCAAGGACTGTGGCCGTGGTCGTCCCGTCGCCCGCCACGTCAGAGGTCCTTGATGCGACCTCCTTTACCATCTGCGCGCCCATGTTCTCGAACCTGTTCTCGATCTCGATCTCCTTGGCGACCGTTACGCCGTCCTTTGTTATAGTCGGAGAGCCGAAGCTTTTTTCTATGATAACGTTCCTGCCCCTCGGGCCGAGCGTGACCTTTACGGCGTCAGCCAGCGTGTTTACGCCCTTCAGTATCGAGCTTCTGGCGTTATGACTGAACAATAGTTCTTTAGCTGCCATCTTATTTTTCCTCCTTGGGTTATAAGTTATTTAAAAGGCGTCTTACTTCTCCACGATGCCGAGGATGTCCTCTTCCCTCATAATAAGGAACTCCTCGCCCTCGACCTTGATCTCCGTGCCGGCGTACTTGCTGAAGATTATCCTGTCGTTCACCTTCACGCCGAGCGGGTGTATCTTTCCGTCCTCGGTTTTGCCCGGGCCTACTGCTATGACCTTTCCCTCAGCCGGGGTCTCTTTTGCCGACTCCGGGATTATGATGCCGCCTTTGGTCTTCTCATCCTCGGCAAGCCTTTTTACGATCACGCGGTCATGAAGCGGTTTAATCTTCATAGAATCACTTCCTCCTTAAGTTTATGGTTATTTTTCCCGATATTAGGCTTAGACAGGATGTTTTGTGTAGATAAATATATGGCCCACTTCTTACTTTGTCAAGTGAATTTTAGCACTCTTAGCCTCTGAGTGCTAAACTATTTGAATTTTTTAAGTTTTCACACAAAAGCAAGAGCTGTGGAGCATCGGGTTTGAATTAAAATTTTCTTTTGTAAGTAGATTTCACTTGTCATGGAAATCTGGAATAAGTATAATTAATGTAACTAATGTAACTTAAGTCACAGAGGCGGGTGCTAAAATAATAGTAGGGGGCGTTCGGGTACACGCTGGGGGCTGAAATGGTAAACGCGAAGGAGGTTGCCTATGCTCACGGACATAAAGCCCATCGAACACTTCAAAGACCTGGTAGGCACTGCCATTAAAAGGCAGAAGGTCAATACGAACGAGTTGGCCGAGTTCTACCTCTCAAGCCTTCTTGCCAACTTCATCTTATCCGAAAGGCTCAGCCCTGAGCCGCTCGCTATCACCTACATAAAGGCCTTAGGCGCCGGAAGAGCGGCCCAGCTCCGGCAGATGAGGCAGCTCGGCGACCTATCGCTCTTCACGTCAGGCTTTTTCTCGGACAGCTTAAAAAGAAAGACCGTTGATCTCGACTACTACATGGCGATGGGGGCCTCCTCGTACAGCTATGTGGCGGCGATCCATAAAGAGGACAATACGGCCCTCGCCTCGCTGTTCTTAGAGCTCGCCTCGAAGTTCAGCGCCTTCGTCGATGTGCTTACGGAGGTAAGCGAGCGGAGCAGGCTCACCTCTTCAAAGGACATCCTCAGGGTCTATGAGCGGTGGCTCCGCACAAAGAGCAAGCATGCCGAAAGGCTTCTGCGCGACCTCGGCATAGAGCCCTACAAGGTAAGCACAAAGACGCTCCAGTAACAGACGCGATAAACCCTGCCTTTCCCCTCTCCTTCAAAAGGGGACGCAACCTCTTTTTCCCTTCTGGAATTAATCCCCCGATTCGGTTATAATTGATAGTTACACTTCTGTCTTTTTAAGCCCTACTGCTTAACGGCTTTTAAAAGTGCCTGAATGGGCGAACGGGATTAAAATTATGGCGCGTAGAAAACCAGACAGGCTGCCGGACATAGCCCCCTTCGAGATGCCGGAGGCGGGCGCCAAGGACGAGATCATAATCGAGGGCTTAAGGCAGAATAATCTTAAAAACCTTTCCCTGAGGATACCC
Organism: Deltaproteobacteria bacterium; assembly: GCA_030646655.1. Taxonomy (GTDB): domain Bacteria; phylum Desulfobacterota; class GWC2-55-46; order GWC2-55-46; family GWC2-55-46; genus JACRCL01. The sequence continues at coordinate 5,557 of JAUSLB010000025.1, forward strand.
CACGACAGGATAACGGCGATTGTGGGCCCGAGCGGGTCAGGCAAATCCTCGCTCGCGTTCGACACGCTCTTTGCCGAGGGCAGGTGGAGGTTCATTGAGTCGCTCTCCACTTACACCCGCCTGTTCCTTGAGCGGATGGACAGGCCTGACCTCGATTCGATCGCGAATATCCGCCCCGCCATAGCCGTTGAGCAGAAAAACCCTGTTCGCGGGAGCCGCTCGACCGTCGGCACCACTACGGAGCTGAATGATTATTTAAGGCTGCTTTTCGCGCGGGTCGGGAAATTATATTGCCCGAATTGTGAAAGCCCCGTAGCCTCCGGCGACCCTTCATCCGCTTCAGAAAGGCTCCTTACGCGCTACCCCGGAAAGCCCGTCCTGATAGGCTTCAATATCCCTGCTCAAAGCAAAAGCGTAAACGAGCTTTCAGGGGAGCTTTTAAAAAAAGGGTTTATACGGATAAAAGTTAAGGACAGGGTATATGACCTTACTTTAGAAAAGCCTGATGAGCTGACGGATGAGATAGGCGTTGTAGCCGACAGGCTATTTTTAAAAGATTCCGAGCGGGCCCGGCTTACGGATTCGCTTGAGACAGCCTTCAGGGAAGGAGGCGGCTTCGCATGGGCAGAGATCATAAACGAGGCGATGGAGGAGTTCACTGCCCGGCTCTTCTGTTTTAATTGCCAAACGAAGGTCGAGAGGCCCACCCCTATTTCTCTTTCCTTCAACCACCCTGTCGGCGCCTGCCCTGAGTGCAAGGGGTTCGGCAACCTCTTAAAGTATGACGAGGACAAGATAATACCCGATAAGGAACTCTCACTGAGAGAGGGGGCCATAGAGCCGTGGACAAAGCCCGCTTACAGGCGGTGGTATGAGGAGCTTGAGAAGTACGCCCCGAAATACAATATAGACCTCGATAAGCCGTTTGGCAAGCTCTCGCACGGGGACAGGAAGCCCGTATTCGAGGGCACGGAGGACTTCGAGGGCATAGACGGGTTTTTCGGCTACCTCGAGGGCAAAAAATACAAGCTCCACGTGAAGGTCTTTATCTCGAGGTACAAGGGGCAGGTCACCTGTCCTGAATGCGGAGGGAAAAGGCTGAAAAAGGCCGCGCTCGGAGTAAAGGTAGGCGGAGAGACTATCGCCGATGTGAGCAGGCTGACCATAAGGGACGCAAGGAGTTTCTTCAAGCGCCTCGGGCTCACCCCCTTTGAGAGGGAGGTGTCAAAGGAGGTCTTAAAGCAGATCTCGGTCAAGCTCGAGTTCCTTAACTCAACCGGTCTCGGATATATAACTCTCGACAGGCTGACAAAGACCTTATCGGGCGGCGAGGCCCAGAGGGTGACTATCGCCACGCAGCTCGCGTCATCCCTGTGCGGGGTGCTCTATATACTCGACGAGCCTTCGATCGGGATGCACCCGGTTGACATAGAGATGCTTACGGAGCAGGTAAAAAAGCTATCCTCTATGGGCAATACGGTCGTTATAGTGGAGCACGACCCTTCCGTGATCAAGGCCTCAGACTACATAATAGAGCTCGGCCCGGGCTCGGGCGACAGAGGAGGCAGGCTCGTCTATTCAGGGGATAAGGACGGCTTTTTAACGGGCGCCAGGACGCTCACCTCCGATTACTTAACCGGCAGGCAGGTCATACATACGCCCCGCTGGAGGAGGAAGGGGAGCGGGAGGTCTCTCACTCTTAAGGGCGCCACAGGCAATAACCTTAAAGAAATAGACTTAAAGGTACCGCTTAAGACCTTTGTATGCGTTACAGGGGTCTCCGGCTCAGGCAAGAGCACTCTCGTGGTCGATACCTTATACAGCGTTTTGGCCGCCCACTTCGGCATTAAGTTCGACAAGGCCCTGCCTTATAAATCGATCGAGGGGCTTGCCTACATAAACGGGGTTAAACTGATTGACCAGAGCCCTATAGGGAGGACGCCGAGGAGCAACCCGCTGACCTATATAGGCGGGTTCGATGAGATCCGCCGCCTCTACTCATCTATCCCGGCGGCAAGGGCCTCGGCGCTTACCCCCGGCCATTTCTCGTTCAATGTGCCGGGCGGCAGGTGCCCGGTATGCAAGGGAGAGGGGGTCGAAAAGCTCGAGATGTACTTCCTCCCGGACGTCTATATAAAGTGCGCGGCATGCTCAGGCAAGCGCTATACCCGGAAGGTGCTCGATGTGAAATACAGGGGCAAAAGCATATATGACGTCCTTGAGATGACCTTCGAGGAGGCGCTCCAGTACTTCCCCCATGGACACGACCTCCAGAAGAGGTTCGCAATCCTGAAGGAAGTGGGCCTCGGCTACCTGAAACTGGGCCAGTCCGCCACCACCCTCTCAGGCGGCGAGGCGCAGAGGCTGAAGATAGCCCGGGAGCTTGCGGCAGACACGTCCGGTGATATACTCTATATACTCGATGAGCCGACGACCGGGCTCCATATGGACGACACCAAAAAGCTCCTCTCCGTGCTCGGCAGGCTCGTCGACTCCGGCAATACGGTCCTTTTGATAGAGCATAACCTCGACTGCATAAAGTCAGCAGACCATGTCATAGACCTCGGCCCCGAGGGCGGCGACAAGGGCGGCACGGTCGTAGCCTCCGGCACGCCCGAGCATGTCGCCCGGTCGAGACAGAGCCGCACCGGAAAATACCTAAAGGAACTCCTTTCATAGCCGATATATATATAAGGTGCCGTAATTACTGCTCTTTTTAACTTTATATGAGCGCACAGGCATGGCAACAGGGGCAAGTGCCTTTGCTCACATACATCCCGGACCTCAGAGGCTATAATGTGCTCGTAAAAAGGCGCATATATAGGCCCTAAAAAATCCATAAAAAGGCCTCAAAAACGGGCCTGAGGAGGTCGAGAGCAGGGGGCTTTTTCCTTGACATGACTGTTGCCGGCAGGTAATATGTGGGGCATCTCAGTATAAAAGGACGGATAATGAAAAAGATAATCTTCATTGAGCCCAACCCGCCGGATTTCCATATCTTCACAAGGATGCCCCTACCGAGGCTCGGGACCCTGCTCTTAGGCACGACACTCAGGCAGAACGGATACGAAGTGAAAAGCTATGTCGAATCGGTAGGAGAGCTCGATTTAAAGGACGTCTTAACCGCGGACGCCGTGGGCATCTCTACCATAACCTCCACATCAAAGCGCTCCTATGAGATAGCCAAGCTCATAAGGTCGGCGGGAATACCTGTCTTCATGGGCGGGCCCCATGTGACATTTATGCCCGATGAGGCCCTGGAGTCCTGCGATTATGTGCTTAGGGGCGAGGCGGACGACCATATAGTCGAATTCGTGAAGGCATTGGAAAAGGGAGACGGGTTCGACTCCATCCCCGGCCTTTCCTACAGAAAAGACGGCAGGGTCTTTCACAACAAGGACGTCACCTTCTGCAAAGACGTCGATAAGATCCCCTGCCCTGACTTTTCATTGGTAAAGGGCCTTGAGGAACACGGGTATAAGAAGCTCCCTATTATCCCGATAATGACCTCAAGGGGCTGCCCCTATGACTGCAGCTTCTGCTCGGTCACAGGCATGTTCGGCCAGAAATACAGGTTCAGGAGCAAGGAACGGGTATTGGAGGAGCTTGAGAACGTAAGGGCAAACGGCAGGAACTGGGTCTTTTTTTACGACGACAACTTCTGCGCTCATAAGAAGAGGACAAAGGAGCTCCTGTCTACCATGATAGAGAAGAAGCTCGCCCCCTCATGGACGGCGCAGGTTAGGGTCGAGATAGCCAACGACCCGGAATTGCTTGACCTCATGAAGAAGTCGAACTGCCATACTGTATATATCGGTCTTGAGTCCGTAAACCCGCTGACGCTTAAGGCATACAACAAGAAGCAGTCCGTCGAGGACATCACCAACTGCATAAAGGCCCTCCATAAAAAGGGCATAAGGATACACGGCATGTTCGTGTTCGGCTCTGATCAGGACACGACCGACACCATAGAGGAAACCGTAAGGTTCGCGAAGAAGAACGACCTCGACTCAGTCCAGTTCCTCATACTTACGCCTCTGCCAGGCACCAAGTGCTACCGCGACCTCGATAAGGAGGGCAGGATAATAACAAAGGACTGGTCGCTCTATGACGCCCACCACGTGGTTTACGAGCCCAAGCTCATGAGCTACTATGATCTCCAGTCAGAGACCATGAGGGCGACAAAGGAGTTCTACTCCATCCCCCAGATAGTAAGGAGGGCGGTAAAATTCGACCTCTTCAATGTGTCTATCAAGACATACGGCCACAACTTAACGAAGAAGTGGATAAAGAAGAACCAGTACTTCCTCGAATACACAAAGGCCTTAACGAGCGCAGGAAAGACGATCGAGCTCGCGGCAAAAAAGACCGCCGAGGATGTAAAAGAGAAGTTCAAACAGCTGGAGCTTTCAGGCTACATAGCCCAGCCCAAGATCCAGTAAGAAAGCTCCACAAAAAGAGAGGACGAGATGAAAAGGAAGATAACAGCGTTTTTATTCTGCCTGACCCTGACATTGTCGGGCTCAACAGCCTTAGCCTCTGCCGCAGTCTCTGAGGGCCCGGCTGCCCTTGCCCCGGTTTCGCAGGAAGAAATGCTGGCGGCTTCCTCTGTTCAGGACCAAAGAGACGCGATTGCGCCTTCCATAAGCCTTCAGGAAGAGGCCGCGCCTCAAGACCTGGAGGCAACGGTAATAACGGATGAGGATTCCGGGGCGGCATACTCCCGCTCGTTTGACGACGGCGCCCTCGAAAATTCCTGCGGCTACGGCCCCGTGGGCCTCGGCCTTCAATCCAGCCTTGAGCCCTTCTGGGACAGCGAAATAAAGGCCTGCTGGACGGGGGCGTACGCTTTGGCCGAGGAGGAGGCGCTTGAGTCGACCTCGATCCCGGGCGTGCCCATAGTGGTCAATAAGAACGTCGAGTCCTTCATAAGATACTTCCAGACAGGGGGGAGGAAGCACTTCGAGAGGTGGTGGGACAGAAGCCAGAACTACATGACCATGCTGAAATCCATACTTCGCGAGAACGGCCTGCCCGAGGACCTCTCCTACATAGCGTTCATAGAAAGCGGCATCAACCCCACGGCCCGCTCGAGGGCGAACGCGGTAGGCATGTGGCAGTTCATAAGGGGCACGGCCCTAATGTACGGCCTGAGGGTTGACTGGTGGATAGACGAGAGGATGGACCCCGAGAAGGCGACCTACGCCGCGGCAAAATACTTCAAAAACCTCTATGACCAGTTCGGGAGCTGGTATCTCGCCGCCGCCGGCTATAACGCGGGCGAGGGCAAGGTCATGAGGGCCGTAAAGAAGCACAATAGCGGCGACTTCTGGGTCCTCGCGAATAAGAGAAAACCCTTCAGGAGGGAGACGAAGGATTATGTCCCCAAATACCTCGCCGCCCTTTTAATATCAAAAGACCCGACGAACTACGGCTTTGAGAAGATCGAGTACGCTGACGGCATGCCTTACGAGAAGGTGAAGATCTCTCAGGCTACCGATTTGAGGGTGATAGCGGAGGCCGCCGGCACGACCGTCGAGGAGATAAAGAGGCTTAACCCTGAGTTGCTGCGCTGGTTCACTCCTCCCAATTACCCGGGCTATGAGGTAAAGATACCCTCAGGGACATCCCGGCAGTTCGTTGAGAACATGAGCAATATCCCCCCTGCCAAGAGGATAGCCTTCCTCAAGCATAAGGTAAGGAAGGGCGAGACGGTCGCGAAGATAGCCAAGAGGTACGGAACCTCCGTAAGCCCGATAATGTATCTCAATAACTTAAAGAGCGCTAAATACATAAGGCCCGGCACGATACTGATGGTCCCCGTCAGGGCGGATAATATAGCCGGGAGAAAAGGCGGCTACATAGCCGAGGTCCACACGCACATGGAGCTGCAGAGCTAAAGAAAAAATATAAATCTATTAAGGCGGCCCCATCCATAGGGGGGCCGCCTTTTTTATTTCAAGCAGTTCGGGATGCCTTGCTGTGTATTCTGTTTTTTTAAAAATCCGGGCATAGGGCGTAGCGGTCATCAGATGTGGGTGTCGGGGGGTGGACTGCGCACGGCACAATCTCAAATCGTGCGCTTTTAGAAAACGGCTCTTTCTGCTAATCTCATCCCCATTTACTTATCTGCCTTATAGTGATAATCTTTATAATTCAATTACCCCGCCATAAATGGCGGGGATTGTCGGCAAGATAATTGCCTTTTTATATTGCTCGGCTCTGACCCGCCCTTAAAAGGGCGGGGTTCCGCCGAGCACCCGATTAAACCCCTTAATTTAATGCAATTTAAAGACGGAGCGACTTATATGATCTCAGTAGAATCCGCGCTCGATACGATACTTAAAGAGATAAAGCCCCTCGGGCTTGAGAGCGTCGATATCATCACGGCGCTCGGAAGGACGATCGGCGAAGACATCAGCGCCCTGCGCCCGAACCCGCCGTGGGACAACTCTGCCATGGACGGCTACGCCCTCATAGACGCGGACGCAAAAGGGGCAACCGATGCAAACCCGGTTAAGCTGAAGGTAATATACGACCTGCCCGCGGGGCAGGTGCCTAAAGGGCCTGTTAAAAAGGGCGAGGCTGTACGCATAATGACAGGAGCGCCTGTCCCGGAAGGCGCGACCGCCGTAATAATGGTGGAGAAGACCTCTTCTGACGACGGCGTTGTCGCGATCCGCTCCGAGGTCAAGCCGGGCGAGAACATCAGGAAGAGCGGAGAGGACTTTAAGGCAGGAGAGGTGGTCATCAAAAAAGGCTCTCTCGTAAGGCCCGCCGAGGTAAGCATGCTCGCTACCGTCGGCGTCCCCTTCGTGCTCGTGCATAAAAGGCCCCGGGTCGCGGTCGTTTCCACGGGTGATGAGCTGTGCGAGATAAACGAGGTCCCCCCGAAAGGCAAGATCCTCAACTCTAACGGCTACGCCATTGCCGCGCTCGTTGCGGCCTCAGGGGCTGAAGCCATGCAGCTCGGTATTGCGAGGGACACGAAAGAGAGCCTCAGGGAGAAGCTAAAGGCCGCGATGGCCGCTGACTGCATCATCTCATCGGGCGGGGTCTCTGTAGGAGACTACGATTTCGTCAAAGACGTCTTAAAGGAGCTCGGCTCCGAGATGATATTCTGGAAGGTCGCTATGAAGCCGGGAAAGCCCCTTGCCTTCGGCATGATAGGGGGAAAACCCGCCTTCGGGTTGCCGGGCAACCCGATATCCTCGATGGTCGCCTTCGAGCAGTTCGTAAGGCCGGCGCTGCTTAAGATGTCGGGCAGAAAAAACATCTTTAGCTCCGCGTTCCGCGCAAGGCTCACAAAAGACCTGAAGGTAAAGCCGGGAAGGATGAACTTCATAAGGGCTGAGCTTGCTTCCGGAGATTCCGGCTTTATCGTGACACCGCTTGATGGGCAGGGCTCCGGGGTCATATCGACGATGGTGCGCGCGAACTCTTTCATAATAGTGCCGCAAGACTCCTCGGGCTTTAAGAAAGACGACCTCGTCAAGGTCCAGCCCTTTGACCCCTCCATCCTCCTTAAGGATGAGCCGGGGTATTGACATCCGTCATATAATCAAAGAGATTTAAGCGGTATAGTCCAATACGAGAGGGATATAAATGTTCAAGACGGTTGAGTGGAAAAATTCGTCCGTAGTGATGATAGACCAGAGGCTCCTCCCGGGCGCGGAGGTCTACAGGAAGTACACAGACTATAAGGGCGTAGCCCGGGCGATAAAGGACATGGTCGTAAGGGGCGCCCCGGCGATAGGCGTGGCCGCCGCGATGGGGGTCGCGCTCGGCGCATCGAAGATAAAGGCAAAGGACTTTAAGGCCTTTAAAAAAGAGTTCGCTAAGGTCGCCGGCCTCCTTGCCTCGACGAGGCCTACGGCGGTCAACCTCTTCTGGGCGATAGAGAGGATGAGCAGGGTCGCGGCGGAGAATAAAGGGCTCCCAATCCCGGAATTAAAGAAGAGGCTCGTAGAGGAGGCAAAGGAGATACACAGGGACGATATCGAGATAAACAGGCGGATCGGAAGGCACGGCGGCAGGCTCCTTAAAAGCCCTTCGACTGTATTGACCCACTGCAACGCCGGGGCGCTCGCCACGGCAGGCTACGGCACGGCGTTAGGCGTAATAAGGGGGGCGATAGAGGCAGGGAAAAAAATAAAGGTATTCGCCGATGAGACGAGGCCCTTCCTTCAGGGCTCGCGCCTGACGGCTTGGGAGCTTAAAAAGGACAAGATAGACGTCACGCTCATCACCGACAGTATGGCTGGCTACATGATGAAGAAGGGGCTCATAGACGCGGTCGTGGTCGGGGCGGACAGGATAGCGGCCAACGGAGATGTGGCGAACAAGATCGGGACTTATTCAGTAGCGCTTTTGGCGAGGGAGCATAAGATCCCCTTCTATGTGGCGGCGCCGCTCTCCACGATAGATTTGAAGATTAAGCACGGCGATAATATCCCGATAGAAGAGAGGGATTCATCTGAGGTCACTCACATCAGGGGAAAAAGGATAGCGCCTCAAGGCGTAAAGGTGAGGAACCCCGCCTTCGACGTTACCCCGAACCCCCTTGTGACCGCGATCATAACGGAGAGGGGCGTCGTAAGGCGCCCGTATATAAAGGGCCTAAAGGGGCTTTTCAGGAAAGGATAATCCTTAATGCAGCTTACGAGCTTTTTGATACTCATCGGCATACTCATAGCAATGGTCCTCCTCTACAGGTTCGCGGACAGGTGGATAAAAAAGATGGACCCAGCGACCGTAAAGAAGGCCAACCGGGCGGGCTTTATCGTGGGAGTGGCGGGCGGCGCGGGCTGGTATCTCCTCCATTATTCCGCCTTCATGCTCATTACCATAATCGGGGTGATAATATACTTCCTCTTCTACGGCTACGACAGGACGGAGGGAGACAAAGAGAGCTAAAAAAAGAGCCGCGCCTCCTTGACGGTCACGCTTACTGGTATATACTTTTTAGTATATGTGAAAAAAACCAGTTAAAGGGGGGCGATGAAATGAAAAAAAACAGGTTCGTCCAATTGGCGCTCGCTTTGGGCTTGGTCTTTGCAACGGGCGCTCCAGCCTTCTCAGCCCGCGAGGGTAAAGACATCAGTAAATTCAAAGAACAGCTTCAGAAGGAAGCGAATGTATCGAGTCAGGACGCCGCGGCTATCGAGCCGGAGCTCCGCGAGTATACCCAGCGTAACGGCGACCCCAAACAGTTGAGCGAGGTGGCGAAGACGGCCGTCCAGAATAACTGCACGGGCAACTGCTTAGGCGAGACCTTGAGGGCCATGAACAGCGCAATGGCAAAGGGGCTTTCCGACCGCGACGCGCAGAGCCTCGTAAGTCAGGCCTTAAGGGAGCAGGTGCAGGCGCGGAATCAGGGGATAATAACCGAACAGGAGCTCGGAAGCCGCGTGCGCGCGAGGGTCGATGAGCAGTTAGGCATGGCCCCAGGTTCTCCCATAGGCCCGGCCCCTGCCGCACCCGAAGCGCCAGGCGGCATGCCCGGAGGGACTTCAGGCGGCGGGAGATAATCAGGATAATACATTTAAAAGCAGGGACGTCGGATACCGTCCCTGCTTTTTTTTAGCCCTCTCCTGACTCGTACCTCCTCTGCGCCTTCCTTATCCGCCCCCTGTTCACCCAGATAAGCGCGCCGAAGAGGAATACTATAATAGAGCCTATCCTGATAGCCGTCTGCGGCCCGAGCCGCTCAGCGAGGAGGCCTGCCTCGAGGCTCCCGAAAGGCGAAAGCCCCAGGAACATCAGCACATACAGGCTCATTACGCGCCCCCTGATGCTGTCCTCCACCATCCTCTGTATCGTCGTATTGATCATCGAGAACTGTAAAAGCAGGCCGAGCCCGGCGAGGAATAAGAGGAACAAGGCCAAAGGCAGGCTCAGGGTGAATGTGAAGAGCAATAGCGAAGCGGAAAAGAGCGCGTTGCCTCCGAGTATGAACCAGACAGGGCTTACGCGCCCCGAAGCGGCCGATACGATCACGGTAGCGGTGAGCGCCCCGAGCCCTGTTGCGGCGTAGAGGTGGCCGAGGCCGGTTGCGCCAAGCCCGAATATATCCCTTGCCACCACAGGCATTATGGCCGAGAAAGACCAGCCGAATACCGATGTTACTGCCGTAAATACGAGCAGCGTCCTTATTACGGGGTGCCTGAAGGAGTACGCTATGCCCTCCCTTATCGCGGATGACGCGGGGCCGTGCGCCGGATGGAGCGCCGAGGTCGCCTTTATGAAAAACAGCGCGGCTATGACAGCTATGTAAGAAACCCCGTTTGCAAGAAAAGCCCCGCCGGTGCCTGCGGCGGTTATAAGAAGGCCCGCGATGGAAGGGCCTACAACGCGCGCGCCGTTGAAGATCGCGGAATTGAGCGCTATAGCGGACCCGAGCGCCTCCTTGTCGACCATCTCTATGACGAAGGCCTGGCGCGCCGGGGCGTCGATCGCGTTAACTGCCCCGAGGAGGAATGAGAGTACCATTATCTCCGGTATATTGATGATGCCGGAAACGGTCAAGGCCCCGAGTATAATCGCCAGAGCCATTGAGGCGCTCTGGGTAAACAGGAGCACCCTCCTTTTCGAGAACCTATCGACTATCACCCCTCCAAAGAGCGTAAAAAGGAGCATCGGGAGGGTGGAGACGGCCGCAACGAGCCCGACCATGAACGCGCTCCCGGTCATCTGGAGGACAAGCCACCCCTGCGCCACAGCCTGCATCCAAGTGCCTACCAGGGAGATGAACTGGCCTGTAAAATACAGCTGGTAGTTCCTTATCTTAAGAGCCGGGAAAGCGGATGAGAGCGCCCTTGCCCAGCCGGGGCTCTCGCCAACGCTTATCTCAGGGCTTTCGTCTATTATATGTTTTTCCTCAGGCTCGAGC
>JAUSLB010000048.1 GCA_030646655.1 Deltaproteobacteria bacterium
GCCGCATGGAATCTTCTCCTGCCCGCTTTGACCAAACCCTGTTTCAAGGCTTTTACCTCCGAAAATAAAGACGAGGGGAGACAGCCTTTCCGGTTGGGTTGAACCGATTGCCGATTTCACCTATCGAGGTTGAAAAGAATATGAAAGAAGGGCGCAGACGCAAAGGGCCGTCCGGCGTTTAAAAAACAAAGCTGAAATAAAAAAAAGGCGGTAGCCTTTTGGCTGCCGCCTGTCCTGTTTTTTTTGATTTCTTAAAGCCTTTATTTAGCGTGGCAGGTCCTGCATACGCCGCTTCCGGTATTGCCGCCTACCCTCCTTAAGAAGTTGCCGTCAGAGCAGGCTTCTCCGGGTGTACAGTAGGTGACCAGCCCGCCCTCGTCGTCCCATGTGGGCTCTACCTCGTCCCAGCTTAAGTTCCTGAAGTGCGGGTCGTGGCAAGATGTACACTCTACCTTGCCGCCCCTTAAAAGATCGGCTATCGTACCCGTGTCAGTGACCACGCCTTTCACTGCCCAGCGGTTCTGCGCGAGGTTTCCGCCGAAAGCAGCCGGCGCACCGGCCTCGAGGCCGGTCGTAAGGTCGATGGAGGCTATCATGGTGTTTGTGGGCCTTAATGACGCCCTCGAGCCCGTGAAGTCCGTATCGCTTGCCGCCCCGTAGTACGGGACAGAGATCGGATGGTCGTTCGAAACGTCCAAGCCTATTGTAAGCCTGTCAGCGGGGTTTTCAGAGCCCCAGCCGAGGGTATGGCAGGCGTAGCAGTTGCCGGTTGTGCCGGACATAAAGTGGTCCCAGGCTACGTTTCCGCCGCCTACCGGCATCTTGAACTTCCAGCCCCGGTCAGAGCCTGTTGCCGAGACCCCGCCTTTGCCGGGGGCGTTCACGAGGTTATCGAACGTCGTTACGCCGTCATGGCAGCTTAAGCAGGCAAGCGAGGTGGAGCCGATGTCGGTGTTAGCTATCGTTGTGCCGCCTATGGTAGTGCCGTAAGCAGTAAAGGATGTGGGCGCTGATGTCCCCCTGTTCCACATCGGCACGAGATTGTTTGCGGTGTTTGTATGGTGCGGAGTATGACAAAAGACGCATACCTCGGTTGTGCCGTCCGATGTGGCGAGGACCTTGCCAAAAGAGCCCATATTATGCCTTGAGCCGACGATGCCTCCTGCAACCGTTCCGGAAGGGTAGGAGCTTATGTTTACCGCGAATGACGGGCCGACGGGCAATATCAGGGATGCTATCGCAAAGAGGCCGACAAGTATTTTTTTCATGCAACCTCGCTTTAGATCAGGATCATTATCTTTTTTGCAGCAAAAAAAAACGCCAGCAATACAACGAACGCGTTGTACCGTTGGCATCCATCGCCTGACCCCTTTGCCCGTCTTGAGCCCCGAGGCCTTTTAATATTGTCCACATTATACTTCAGGATTAAAATATGTCAAGAATAAATTTAGACTATTTTAATCTTGAAACGCTCTTGAAACAGGCTATTGAAAAAAACTCTTTTAAAATCCGATACTTCGGAGCGTCAAAAAGATTGCAGAAATCTCTAAAAAAAACTGCTTTTTTGACCCCTTTTTACCGCTTAAAGAACAATAATATGACTTTAGCTATTTATCTGAGAACGATTTTAACTTCTTGCACCGCTTGGGATGCCGCAACTTCCTTAACGCCTTTGCCTCTATCTGCCTTATCCTTTCGCGCGTCACATTGAAGAAGGCCCCTACCTCCTCAAGCGTATGGTCCTTGACCTCGCCTATGCCGAACCTCATCCTCAATACCTTCTCTTCCCTCGGCGAAAGCGTAGATAAGACCTCGTTCATATGGCCCGTGAGGTCGTTAAATACTATCTCGTCGTGAGGCACCGTAGCGTCCTTATCCTCTATGAAATCGCCGAGAATGCTGTCGCCGTCCTCGCCAACGGGGGTCTCTAAAGAGATAGGCTCCTTCGCTATCTTCGTTATCTTCCTTATCTTATCGACCGAAAGCCCCATCTTCTCGGCCAGCTCCTCGGGCGCAGGCTCCCTGCCGTTCTCCTGCACGAGATAATGGGAGATGCGCACGAGCTTATTTATCGTCTCTATCATGTGCACGGGTATGCGGATAGTCCTTGCCTGATCCGCTATGGAGCGCGATATCGCCTGCCTTATCCACCATGTCGCATAGGTCGAGAACTTATAGCCCCTCCGGTACTCAAACTTCTCGACAGCCCGCATCAGCCCGATGTTTCCCTCCTGAATAAGATCAAGGAACTGAAGGCCCCTGTTGGTATATCTGCGGGCGATGCTCACTACGAGCCTTAAATTCGCCGTTATCAGCCTCTCCTTGGCCCCGTCTATCTGCGCCTCCCATGCGCCGATCGCCTTAAGGAGGCCGCAAAGCCCCTCGTAATCGAGCCCGATCCTTAAAGAGAACGCGGATAAGCCGGAATCTATTGTTTTAAGCTCTAAAGCAAGCTCGTGCTTATCCTTTAAGGCCTGCTTTTTCCCGGTCTCGCTTAGCAATTTCTCTATCGAGGCCTTCTTCCTTTTTAGCCTCCT
>JAUSLB010000050.1 GCA_030646655.1 Deltaproteobacteria bacterium
TTCGATTCCTCAGGCTCGGCGTCCTTCATATGGGAGTCCCTCGTGTTGAATACATACGGTCTTAAGGAATACTTAAGGGGCGATGACGAGGATATCGGCATAGAGGAGAGGTTCAGGAAGGACCTTGCGGCTGTCGAGGGCTCTTACAGGAAGGTCGGGGAGATGTGCAGTAAGTTCATCCCCAAGCTTGACAAAGCGCTGTCGTTCATAAAGGGAGAAAAAGAAAAGAACTGCAGGGCAGGGGACCCTGAAAACCCTTGCACCGGCTGCAAATGCAAAAAGGAGGCGGCAAATGCCTGAGGTTACGCTTGACGGCAAAAAACTCGATTTCGATGACACTGAAAATGACTCTACAGTAGGCGAACTCCTTAAGGCGGTTGAAAAGGAGCTTAAGCCCCTAAGGAGGTTCATACAGGACATAAGGCTCGACGGACAGCCTGCCCCGGAGTGGAGGACGGGCGCAGGGCTGAGGAGCCTTATATGCAAGTTCAACGAAATAAGCATAGAGACCGGGTCCGTGGAGGCGGCGGCTCTCGAGGGGCTCGATACGGTCGAGGGGTACATAAAGGTAATAAAGGAAGAGATAAACGCGTGCGTAAGGGATTCCCGGGTCGGCAACCCTGAGGCTGAAAAAAGGTTCAACTCGTTATTCGAGGGGCTCGTCGAGGTCGTAAAGACCATAGAGGCGCTTTCCGGGTGCGCTGACGCGTTCGACATAAAGCTCTTCAGGGAGAACCCTGAGAACTTCTACCTGCCTCTGCTTAAGAACCTCGAGGCATTAAAAGACGCGAGGAACTCCGGTGACCCTGTACTTGTGGCCGACATGCTGGAATACGAGCTTACGCCCTTCTTAGACGGCATGGAATCGCGCATATTCAGCTGCCACGGAGCGTAAGAGCCCCTTCTGCCCCGCCCGGCAGGCTCATTTTCGGGCTAAAGTTCCGCCCGGTTCATCCGATATTTAAACTAAGAGGCGTATGGCAAAAAGGCCGGAAAGGGGGGGACCGGAAAAGGCCGGGCCAGAAAAGCCTTAAAAAAACACGGCAAGGATGCCGAATAAAAACACTACGGAGGGTACAAAATGTCATTAGTCATCAACACAAACGTTGCCGCTTTAATCGCCCAGCAGAACCTTTCAGTATCAAACTCCCAGTTACAGGTTAGCGTACAGAGGCTCTCATCGGGCTACAGGGTAAACTCCTCAGCCGACGACGCAGCCGGCCTCGGAAGGGCTGACCAGCTGAGAAGCCAGTCGAGGATGATACAGGCCTCGATGAGGAACATCAACGACGGCGTAAGCGCGATGGAGATCAGCGACAAGGCCGCCGAGCAGGTAACAAACATCGTGACAAGGATGTCAGAGCTGGCAGCGAGCGCCGCGCAGGGCACCCTGGACTCAACCAACAGGAGCTACTACAGCGACGAGTTCGACAAGCTCATACAAGAAATAGACAGGATCGCCAACACCACGGAGTTCGGCGGCTTCAAGCTCATCAACGGCGATACCGCCAATCTCACAATGTACATAGGCTTCAAGAACACCACAAACGACCAGCTCGGCATATCTCTTAACTGCCTGACGGCTGGCGCGAGCGGCCTTAACCTCTCAGCCGGCATACTCGGCTCGATCACAGGCGCCCTTAGCGCCCTTGATTCGATCAGCGCCGCGTTGAAGACCATAGGCAACGCGAGAGCCATCTACGGCGCGTCCACAAACAGGCTAACTTCGGCCCTTTCAAACCTGCAGGTCACATTCACCAACTATCAGGCCGCTGAGTCAAGGATCAGGGACGCGGACTTCGCCTTCGAAACGGCGGTATACACGAAGAACCAGATAATGGTTCAGGCAGGCACCTCAGTCCTCGCTCAGGCGAACACGCTGCCCCAGAACGCTCTTTCGCTCTTAAGGTAACGATTAAAGCCGCAAAGGCCCCTGGAACCGGCGGGGGGCATAAGCCCCCCGCCAAACCTCGGAGGGATTTATGGGCATAGACATCAGCATAAAGGAAATAAGAAGGTCTCCGGCACAGCCGGCGAATGAATCCGGGCCGGCCGCGAGGAAGACGGAAGCGGCAACAGGGCTTTTCTCAAACCCCGCGGAGGCGAAAAAGGACCTGCCGCCTCAGAAGATAGAAGAGGTCGCCTCAGAGGTGCAGATACAGATGAAGAGGCTCAATACCGAGCTGAGGTTCGAGGTCGACAAGGAATCAAAGGACGTAATAGTGAGGATAATCGACCCCGAGACCAAGCAGGTGATAAGGCAGATACCCTCGGAAGAGCTTATGGCGATAAGGGCGCGCATGGAGGAGCTCATAGGCGTCCTCTATAATTCCAAAACCTGAACGGCGTATTATTTTTAATCCTATTCTACGGAGAATCTTAGATGAGCATCTCCGCCACATCAGGCGTTATAAGCAACATCGATTACGAAACGCTCATTACCCAGCTCGTTAACGTTAAAAGGCTGTCGATAACCCAGCTCGAGACGGAGAAGAGCACGCTCGAGGACAAAAAATCCGCTTACGAGACATTGAGCTCAAGGGTCACTGACCTTAAATCAGCCGCAGACGACCTGAGCACAGCCGACGCCTTCAAGGTCTTCACCGCGAGCGTTACCGATGAGAATATCCTCGGGGCGGCCGTCAGCTCGGGAGCCTCCAAGGGCTCGTACTCCGTAATAGTCAACGCAATAGCCAGATCCCATAAGATAGCCGCCGACGGGGTGGCCTCCGATACATCCACTATCGCGGCCGGCGCGGGGTCTTTCAGCTTTCAGGTAGGCGCGCTCGCGGTCCAGACCGTAAGCGTGGACGCCGCTACCACCCTTGCCGGCTTAAGTGATTCTATAAACAGCCTTAACTCCGGCGTAACAGCGACAATTGTAAATGACGGCGGGGCTGCAAACCCCTACAGGCTCATACTTACGAGCGATAACACCGGCACTGCGAACGCCGTTACAATAACCCAGAACGACACGAGCCTCGCATTCTCAACGACCTTACAGGCGGCGCAGGACGCCTCTATCACGGTTGACGGGCTCGCCTGCACGAGGCCGTCCAATACCGTCACCGACATAATCGCCGGGGTTACGCTGGACCTTAAGAGTTCTGACCCGGCGAAAACGGTCACCGTAAACGTCAGCAGGGATACCGAAGAGATCTCGAAAAAGGTCACCGCGCTCGTAGATAAGTACAATGCGGTAGTAAGCTGGATAACATCCAACAACAGGTATGACAGCGAGACGCAGACCTCCGGGGCGTTCTTCGGCGAGTCTGTGGCAAGGAGCGTCTGGGACGACTTAAGGAGGGGCATGCAGTCCTCAATAAGCGGCCTGCCGGACACCATGAACAGGCTCCTCCATATCGGCGTTAAGAGCGACACTAACGGGGTCATGTCGCTCGATGCCTCAAAGCTCACCTCCGCGCTATCGTCCAACTTCGACGATGTGGTCAAGCTCTTCGAGGACGGCGCCTCCACAAAGGGTTTCGGCGGCCTCGTCTATGACATGGCTAACGGCATTACTGACTTCGCGGACGGAAGGATAACCGTTAAAGGGAAGGGCCTCGCCAAGAACATCTCAAGGATAGACGACGACATACTGAAAAAAGAGGCCGAGGTCACTCAGTACGAGGAGCAGGTAAGGGCCCAGTTCATAGGGCTTGAGACGATGCTCGCGAGCCTTAAGAACCAGCAAAACTACCTTTCAGGGCTGTATTAAAGGGGAACATAGATGAACAAGATGAGGCAGTACCATAATGTGCAGGTAATGACGGCCGATAAGGTCCGGCTCATCATAATGCTCTGCGAGGGCGTTATAAGGTTCAACAGATCGGCCCAGAGGTCGATACGCGAGGGCGACATAGAGGGGCGGAATAACTTCATAAACAGGTCGCTCGCCATTATAAGCGAACTCAACAGCTCTCTAAACATGGAAGAGGGCGGCGAGATAGCCCGCAACCTCTCAAGCCTCTACGAGTTCTCGACAAGCCAGCTTACGCTGGCGAACTTAAAGAACAGCGCCGAGCCGCTTGAAGTGGTGACGAACATCATAAGCGAGCTCAAGGCAGGCTGGGAGTGTATCGCCGGCAAAAAGGCCGCCTCAGCCCCGGAAATTGAGGCGCGGAGCGGATATGGCGCATAGCGCTCTTCGCCACGAGGAGATATTAAGGAGGGTCTTAGAACTGTCCCGGCTCCAGAGAAACCTCCTCGGCGAGAACAGGCTCCATGATCTCCTTAAGACCCAGTCAGAGAGGGAGACGCTTTTTGCCGAGCTCGAGGGCTTCGGAAAAATCAGCCTGAACGACGAACGCCTGAGGAGGCTCGTGGAGAGCATATTAGTCAACGATAAGGTATTGACCTTGACTGTCGAGTCCTCGATGGGCGAGATAAGGTGCAAGCTCGATAAGATCAAGAACGGGCTTAAGGCGCTGCGCGCCTACAGCTCCCCGCAGTGCAGATAAGCGTCACTCCCTGAGCTTCTTTAAAAAATCCGTTTAAAATCTGATAAAAAACCCGGGATGGGCCAAAAAAAAGCCTAAAGTTCAGGCCTTTTTCTGCCGATTATATAGGTGTAATGAAAACTCATCCGGAGGGGACATGGTCAAAATCGACCCTATTGCGGGCCAGAACTGCATAAATACTGAAAAGCCCGTTAAGAGGTCCTTGGTTCAGGAGACTCAAAACCCCAGCGGTGACGCGGTCACGATCTCGGAAGAGGGCAAAAGAAAGCACATTATGGGCCACCTTCTGGCTAATCTTACGGAAGAGAAGCGCTGAGCTTTACAGGGGTCAAATGGCTGCGGAAAACCTTAAAATACTTATTACCGACGACGACATCGACTTAAGGGAACTCCTTACCGAGGCGGTCGGGAACTGGGGGTATAAGACCTCTGTTGCTAAAAACGGCGAGGAGGCCTTAAAGAAGCTGAGGATGGAGAGGTTCGACATGGTTATTACGGACCTCATGATGCCCGGCATGGACGGCCTCGCGCTCCTTAAAAAGATCAGGGAGCTCGATAAAGAGATACTCGTCATCATAATAACGGGATACGCGACCATAGAGACGGCCGTTAAGGCGATAGAGGAAGGCGCCTACGACTACATAGCCAAGCCTTTCAGGCTGGATGAGCTTATGATAGTCATTAAGAACGCAGGAGAGCGATTGAGGCTTACCATGCAGAACAAGGCCCTCCTTGACGAGCTAAGGAGCGCTTACGGCGAGATAGCGCTCCTTAAGAGCGCTCTTACACATCCCTCTTCCGAAAAGAGGGCGGCTGAGGAGCCTGCGGCCTTAAGCGCTAAGGGCGACTTAAGTCCGTGGAAGCAGCAGGAATACCTTAAAGAGGCCGACCGGTTCTTAAAAAAGCCCGCCAAGAGCTGATTTTTTTACTTTAATTCCGGGGGATTTTTCCTTTGCAGTCAGGCGCAGCCGTTATAGAGCAGATAGTCGTGATGGTCATCGACGACGACGATTCCGTTAGAGAGGTAGTTTCCGAGATCCTCTCCCGGAAGGGGTGGAAGGTTGACGCGTTCAATAACGCCGAGGCCGGTATCTCCGCTCTGGGCAAAAGGCCTTACGACGTCGTGCTCGCGGACATCAACATGCCGGGCCTTAGCGGGTTGAGCTTCCTTTCTCTTGCGAAGGAGGCGGCCCCTGAAGTCCCGGTCGTGATGGTCACGGGGTACCCCTCCATAGACATGGCTGTCGAGGCGATGAAGATCGGGGCGGTCGATTTCCTCGCCAAACCGTTCAAGGCCGAGGAGCTTGAGATAATCGTGAGGAAGGCCGCGGGAGAGGCCAAGGCGGCGCGCGCGGAGCTGACAGCGGGTCATAAGGCGCCCGTGCCGGAGGCCGCAAGGCGGAGGCTGGAGGATAAGATAAAGGAGCTCTCGATACTCCACACCATAAGCGAGACGCTCGACGAGGTCAATGACAAGGACGCGATATTCAGGAAGACGATGGATATCGCGCAGATAATAGCAGACGCCGACAAGGCGTTCATAATGGTAGTTGAGCAGGAGAGCAAAAACCTCGTCATCCGCGCGGCCTCGGGCTATGAAGACGCCCCCATAGAGGGCAGGAGCTTCTCCCTTAAAGACGAGCCTTTCAAAAGCGTCGTAAGGAACAAATGCTACTCGCACCTGCTGGTAGAGGGGCGCTTGCTTGAGCCTCTCGCCTCGACCGAGGCGGTGCCGGGCAGGAGAAGGTCGCTCCTTCTCGCGCCGCTCCTTATGAACAGGGAGGTCGTCGTCATTCTAGGGCTCGCTGGCAAGGGGATCTCCGGAGACATTACGAACGACGCGCTGTCGCTTCTTCTTAACCTTACGGCGAAGGCGTCTTTGAAGCTCGAAAACATCGCCCTTTCCGAGAACATACTCTCAAGCATAATAGGCGCGCTCAATTCCCTTATAAACGCGCTGGACGCGAGGGACACTTACACGAAAGACCACTCAAGCAGGGTGACCCAGTACGCCATAAAGATAGCCAAGTCGCTCGGCTGCGAGCAGGAGATATTAGACAGCATCAGCTTCGCGGGGCCGCTTCACGACATCGGCAAGATCGGCGTAAGGGACGAGATACTCTTAAAGAAGAGCTACTTCACCGTAGATGAG
>JAUSLB010000125.1 GCA_030646655.1 Deltaproteobacteria bacterium
CGTGATGCTGGTCCTCCTCATAATATTCATGGTCACCACCCCCATGATGCAGGAAGGCATCGACGTGAACCTCCCGAAGGTCGAGGCCTCTAACATCGCTTCAGATGACGAGCCGCTTGTCATAACCATTACAAGGGACAGGCGGATCTCGCTTAACGGCAGGGCTTTTAACCCGTCCGAGCTTAAACATAAGCTCGAATCTATCCGTAAATCGGCAGGCAATAAGACAGTCTTGCTCAGGGCTGACGAGGCCGTGCCCTACGGCTATGTGATGGCTGTCATGGCCGATATGAGAAAAGCGGGCATAGAGAAGGTCGGGATGGTCACAGAGCCGGTCTTTCCGAGGTAGAGATGGAAGTTTTAAGGGTCAACGGCCGCGGGCTGAGAAAGAGCCTCGCCGGCTCTTTTATCCTCCACATAATCGTAATCTCGGCGGGGATCGCTCTGTTTAACGGGCCTGAGAGGAAGTTCATCTCCCCTGTATATACCGTTGACCTCGTAGGCCCGGGGCCTTCAAAAGAGCAAGCCCCTGTAAAGGCCGAGCCTCTTTCTCCCCAGCCCCGGGTCAGGGAAAAAGAGGCGGATACAAAGCCGAAAGAGCCGCCCAAATCAGCTAAAAAAGAAGAGGCGAGGCCTGTGCAAAAAGAGAGCGTAAAGGTCAAGGAGGATAAGGACGCCGCCTCCATTTCAGAGGCCCTCAAGAAAGTCGCGGAAAATTTAAGAAAAAAACAGGAGGGCGCGCTCGTAAGCTCGAAGGTAGAGGATATAAAAAAGAAAAAGGAGGCGGACTCAAAATTCGCGTCCGAGCGTCTGGGCGAGATAAAAAAAGAGCTTTCAAAAGCCGAAACCCGTACATTTCCTCAAGACAGGCCCGCTCGCCCGGCAGCGGGAGGCGGCGGGGGAAAAGGGCTCTCCAGCGGAAGCCTTCAGGCGAAATACCCGGCCTACTATAATATAATCCACGACAGGGTTCAGGAGAACTGGATATACCCGGAGGGGTTTGAGCTCAGCAGGGTCTCCGTAATAGCGTCTCTTAGGATAGCAAGATCAGGCGATCTGCTCGATGTCTGGCTTGAGAAGAGCTCAGGGAACGCCCGGTTCGACGAATCGCTCCTTAACGCCGTAAAAAAAGCGGCCCCCTTCCCTCCTCTGCCGCAGGACATGGAAGGGAGGTTCCTTGAGTCAGGCTTGAGGTTCTGCCCCGGCTGCACGGAATAACGCAATGCTTAAGAAAACCATCTTCCTCGGAATATTTTTATTATTCGCCACGCTCTCGGGCATCAGGGGCGCGGAAGCAAAGGTCTATATAGACCTGTCAGCCCCCCAGAGCAAAAAGCTCCCCATAGCCATACAGGACTTTAAGATATTGTCCCCAGTTCAGCCGGAGTCCGCCACAACCGTAAAAAGGCTCAACGAGGAGCTTATGGATGCGCTTAAAACCGATCTTAAGTTCTCCGGCCTCTTCGAGATAATAGATAAAAAAGCCTATATCGAGGACCCGCTTAAAGCGGGGCTGACGGAAAGCGGGACGGACTTTAAGCAGTGGAGGGCCATAGGCGCTTACGCCCTTATAAAAGGCGGCTTTATACTTGAAAAAGACAGATTGACCGTAGAGGTAAGGTTCTTTGACAGCGTAACCGAAAAGCAGGTCATAGGAAAAAGGTATATGGGCTCGCCAGACAACCCGCGCCGTGTCATCCATTACTTCACGGACCAGCTCTACGAGGAGCTGACCGGCAGGAAGGGCATATTCACCACAAGGCTCCTGTTTGTCTCGGATAAGGAGGGCAATAAAGAGGTCTATATGTCGGATTACGACGGCAGGAACGCCATAAAGATAACCAGGAACAGGTCGATAAACCTCTCCCCCCAGTGGTCGCCTGACGGAAAGAGGATAATATACGTCTCATACAAGAAAGGCTCGCCCAACCTCCACATGCTCGATTTAAGGACAGGCAAGGACAGCGCGGTTTCCGAGAGGCCGGGCATAAACATAGGCGGGAGGTTCTCGCCTGACGGAGGTAAAGTAGCCCTGACGCTAAGCGGGGATAAATCGCCCGAGCTGCATATTCTCGATCTAAATTCAGGCGAGTATAGAAAGCTTACCGACAATTTCGGCATAGACGTCTCCCCGTCGTGGTCGCCTGACGGCGCCAAGCTTGCCTTTGTGTCTGATACGTCTGGAAATCCCCACATATTTGTGTTAGACTTACTAACCGGGAACATTAAGAGGCTGACCTTTAACGGCAAGTATAACTCAAGCCCGGCTTGGTCCCCGGACGGGAGGCTGATAGCCTACTCCCGCTCCGACAACGGGGTCTTCAACATCTGGGTCATGCAGCCCGACGGCGCAGGTAGCGCCCAGCTTACTTTCGAAGGGAATAACAGAAGCCCTTCTTGGTCCCCTGACGGCAGATTTATAATCTATAGCTCGGCCGCACGCGGAAATTCTTCCCTCTATATCATGCGCTCAGACGGGACAGGGTCTATGAGGCTGGAAACAGGGATCGGGAACGAGAAGTCCCCTGTCTGGTCTCCATTCCTTCAGTAAAACGGGCTTGAAGCCCGCCTAACAGAAAAGGAGGTACTATGAGGCGATACTACAAGATTTTGCCGCTGCTCTTCTTAACCCTGATTATTGCCGCCGGTTGCGGCGGAAAAAAGATGGTAAGCGAGGATATCGCAGGTCAGGCCGCGCCGGCCGCGGGCGAGGCTGAAAAATCCCCGCAGGCGGTCCTTGTGCCTGAAGATAAGCCCGTAACAGAGGATGTAAGGTCAGAGGACCTGTCCGGCGCCGCAGACACCAAGTCCGGCGGCAAGTTCGCGTCGATCTCCCCCGGGGATGAGCTTACCAAGGAGGCCGAGACAAAAGGCACTCTCTTTACCATCTATTTCGATTACGACAGATACACCATCAGGGACGAGGACAAGGACAACCTCAATAAGAACGCCAAATGGCTCACCCTCAACGCCGGTGTGAAAGTGCGCATCGAAGGACACGCCGATGAGAGGGGCGAGACGGAATACAACCTCGCTCTCGGGGACAAGAGGGCCAAGAGCGTCGAGAAGTACCTCGAGGACATGGGCGTAAAGAACGTTAGGCTCTCCACCATAAGCTACGGGGAAGAAAAGCCCGTTGACCCCGGCAACGGCGAAGATGCGTGGGCAAAGAACAGGCGGGCGGAGTTTGTGATAAATTCTACGAATTAAGGTTTGAAAAACAGCCTGCTGAGGCGATCCCAGCACCCCGGTGAAGGGGGACGGATTGCCCTCTGGATGCTCGCCGGCTCACGAAGTGACAAGGCGAGCCATATAAATGAAAGATTCCTTACCAGCCACAATCCAGTCCTATGAATGGATTGTGCAATTGCAAGACTTGAAAATCGAGCAATTTGTGAGGCTTGGACTAATTCACTCCGGCCAAGCCGTGGCTTTAAAAACCCAGGACGGGCTTTTTCAGCGTCCTATTAGACGGATAAGCATAATGCCGCTGCCGAAATACCTTCTGCCCTCTTTTTTATTGGCCCTGCTCCTTTCAGGGTGCGGGCCCGGCTTTCCCATAATGACGGCCGAGCAGGAGACGCTCATAAAGAACGTTGACAGGCTCGTTGCCGAGAACGAAACGATTAAGGCAAAGGTCTCTTCTCTCGAATCCAGGGGGGGCGGCGGGATAAGCGAGCTTAAACAAGAGGTAGAGGATGTCAAGAGGTCCGTTGCCGAGGCGAACAGCTCGCTTGAAAAACTCAGGAACGAGTTCTCTTTCGTTCAGGGCGGCGTTGAGGAAGAGGGGCATAAAAGGGACGAGCTTAAGGAGGCGGCAAAGTCCGTAAGCGCATCCCTATCAGCCATAGGCGAGAGGGTAGCGCTTATCGAGGGCGCGATAAAGGGCGCGCAGAACGACTTGGGCTCTGTAAGGAACGCCCTTGTGGCCGAAGAAAAGAGCGTAAGCGAGGTTAAAGAGGCTGTAGCCTCCCTCGATAAAAGGCTCGCTTCCCTTGAAAAGGCCCAGAGGTCTGAGCCGGTCCCCGCTTCAAAAGACGCCCCTGACCCCGAGGCCGTATACCTGAAGGGCTATAAGGAGACGGTAAATAAGGACTACACGGACGCCACCGAGACCTTCCGGGGCTTTTTAGCCTCATACCCAGATCATAAGCTCGCCCCAAACGCCCAGTACTGGCTCGGCGAGATATATTACGCCAAGGGTGACTGGGAGATGGCGATAATAGAGTTCGACAAGGTGGTAAAAAACTATCCTGACGGCGAAAAGGCCGCCGCCTCGATGCTCAAAGAGGGCTTTGCCTTCGAGAAGCTCGGCTCGAAGAAAGAGGCGCGCTTCCTCCTTAAAGAGGTAATAGAGCGTTTCCCCAAGACGAGCGAGGCTCAACTCGCCAAAAAACGGCTCGAATCATTGAAATAAGCACCCCGGACCATCCATCTCAGCCTCCAGCCTCAACCTTTTTGTAATTTCTGCCGATAAGGAAAAGATGGCTGCACCTATCACAGGAAAGGTACTGCTCGTTGACGACTCCCAGCAGGCGCGGCTCGCGATAAAGGACGCGCTAAGGGATACCTTCTCCATATTCGTTGAGGCTGACGACGGGCTTTCGGCCATAAAGGCGTTCGTGGAGGAAAAACCCGGCTTCATAATAACCGATATCGAGATGCCTTCGATAAACGGCTACAGGTTCATCTCGACGATCCGGAACATGGAAGAGGGCAGGGATGTGCCGATAATAATGCTGTCCGGGACAAAGAACTCGCTAAAGAAAAAACTGACGGGC
The DNA here is from genome assembly GCA_030646655.1 of Deltaproteobacteria bacterium. GTDB lineage: Bacteria > Desulfobacterota > GWC2-55-46 > GWC2-55-46 > GWC2-55-46 > JACRCL01. Next base: position 4,782 of record JAUSLB010000125.1, read on the forward strand.
TTTAACCTCGGGGCGAGCGATTTTCTCATAAAGCCCTTTGACAGCGAAGAGCTCTTAGCGAGGGTCAAATCGCTTCTACGCATGCGTAACCTCATGGACGAGCTGAAGGAGAAAAACGCGCTTCTGGAGAAGCTTGCGGTTACTGACGAGCTTACGGGCCTCCATAACAGGAGGCACTTCTTCGAGGCGCTGCGCGAACAGCTCGCATTGGGGCTTCGCCACAATTTCAAGCTCGCCTGCCTCCTTTTAGACATCGACTTTTTCAAGAAGATAAACGACACCTGCGGCCACATGGCGGGGGACGACGTCCTGAGAAAGATCGGGGCGCTCCTCGCCTCCTGCAAGAGGGAGGGAGAGCTTTTGGCCCGGTTCGGGGGCGAGGAGTTCATAATATGCCTCTTTAATACGGATTCAGAAAACGCCATTTTGGCGGCCGACAGGTTCAGGAACCTCATCAAATCCTACTCCTTCTCATCATCCTTTTACCCTGCCACGCACATAACCTTAAGCATCGGGCTTGCCATATACCCTCAGGGCGCGGTAATATCGATAGACGAGCTTATAAAGGCCGCTGACAGCGCTCTGTACAGGTCAAAGACAGAGGGCAGGGACAGGGTCACGCTTTACGAGTGGGCCCCTTCCTCCACAGGCAACCAGAGTTAATAATAACCCCCTTTCCACCCCTACTATGGCTTCAAACAAGGTCTCTATCACAAGGTGCGGCTCTTACGCTGAGGGGTCCGTCCAAAAGGCCTTAAGGGAGAATATCGACGCCCTCGGCGGCGTAGAGAGCTTCGTTAAAAAGGGCGAAGAGATACTCATTAAGCCCAACCTCCTTTCAGGAAAGCCCCCGGAGGCCGCGGTAACAACCCACCCGAGCGTCGTAAAAGCGATGATCCTCCTCATTAAGGATGCCGGGGCGCGCCCTTATGTGGGCGACAGCCCGGGCTTGGGCACGGCGCGGAAGGCGGCTGAAAAATGCGGCATCCTCGAAGTGTGCAGGCAGACCCAGACAGAGCTTATCGAGTTCAAAGAGCTTGTCTTTGCCGAGAACCCCGAGGGGCATACGTTCAAGAGGCTTGAGGTGGCGAAGGAAGTCCTATCCTTCGACGGGATCATAAACCTGCCAAAGCTCAAGACCCACGCCCAGATGTATCTGACGCTCGGCGTCAAAAACATGTTCGGGTGCGTGCCCGGCAAGCTCAAGCCCCAGTGGCACTTATCCGCAGGCGTGGACAGCATGGACTTTGCTTCCATGCTGTTGGACTTATATATGTTCCTAAAACCGAGGCTTACCGTTATCGACGGCATAGTCAGCATGGAGGGTAACGGCCCGGGGAGCGGCACGCCGAGGCATACAAATCTCATTTTTAGCGGAGCGGACTGCATTTCCCTCGATACTGTCATAGCGGAGGCCCTTGGCGCGAAGCCCGAATCCATCCCTATCCTTAAGGCCGCAAGGCTTCGCGGCATGAAAGGGGCTCTTCTTAAAAATATCGAGGTCGTGGGCGAGAAGATCGAGGAGATCCGGGTAAAGGACTTCGTCTTCCCGCCCCTTTTGAGCGTTAACTTTGCTTCATCGCTACCCTGCTTCATCGATAAAAGGATAAGAAAGGCCTTGACCTCCCGGCCCCATGTAAGAGAGGAGGACTGCAACCTCTGCTCAATATGCGTTGAGGTCTGCCCGGCCGATGTGATGGAAAAAACCGGAAGGATAATCATAGATTACGACAGATGCATAAGGTGCTACTGCTGTCAGGAGATGTGCCCGAAGGGGGCGATAGCCCCGAAAGAGGGCTGGCTTAAAAAGATAATACCGGGGATGTAGGACCCCTCACCCTCCCCTCTATCCCCTCCCGTCAA
>JAUSLB010000061.1 GCA_030646655.1 Deltaproteobacteria bacterium
TCTCCTCCTCGAGGAAGACGCCCTTGAACTGCACCATGCCGGCGTTGGTGAACAGGAGCGTCGGGTCGTCCTTGGGGATCAGGCCCGAAGAGGGGACTATCGTATGCCCGTTCCTCGCGAAATAGTCGAGGAACCTTTTTCTTATCTCAGAGGATTTCATCAATATTCCTTAGAAAGTATTCCAACAGGATGTTGAAAAAGTCCGTCCTGGACTTTTTCAACCACGATTTGGCCGGAGAGCCTCCGTCCAAATCTTACAAATTGCTCGACTTTTTTAATCTCGCAATTGCACAATCCATTGAAAGGATTGGATTGTGGCTGGTAAGGAAAATTACTTTTATATGGCTCGCCTTATCACTTCGTGAGCTGGCGAGCATCCAGAGGGCAATCCGTCCGTGGATTGCCTTAGCAGGCTGTTTTTCAACAGCCTGCTAATATACTATTTTCTCATATAATTGAGGCGTTTTGAAGCCCCGTAATGGTTTAAGGCTCTTCAGGCTTTTGGAAATTGATCGCTTTCATGATGGAATCCGCCGTAAAACCTCTTCCCTTTAGAAACCTGAAAGCCCTTTCCCTTGTTCTTTTGTCTAAAGGGATTCCGGCCCTGTTCTCTTTTATCCATTTATTCAAGGCCGCCTCGGCTCCAAAGCCGCCCTTTAAGGGCGCAAACGCGGCCTCTATTATCTCCCTCGATATGCCCTTTGACTCAAGCTCGGCAGATATTTTTATGGGCCCCCAGTTCTTGTATTTTACCCTCGAAGCGGCAAGCTCAGAGGCGAACTTCCCGTCATCGAGAAAGCCCGCCTCCTTCAGGTAATCTATTACAGGCCCTATCTCTTCCGCCACGAACCCCTTGGCTTCGAGCTTTCCGGACAGCTCCATTACTGACCTTTGCCTGTAGGAGAGTAGCTTATACGCTGTAGAAAGCGCGTCCCGCTTGGTCTTTTGGGCCATAAAATAAAGGCTCCTCAGGCCTGAGAAAGGGGAGGGCAGGGGGATCAGAACCTTTCGATATCCTGCGGCTTAGGAGCCGGCTTTCCCTCCTTCTCGTCCTTCTCGAAGTCCTTCCAGCCCATCTCGCTCTCGCCGGTTATCCCCTTGACCTTGAGGGCGAAGTCCGCAGGGTTGCTCGCCTGACGGAGCGCCTCGTCGTATGAGATAAGCCCCTTATTCAAGAGCCCGAGTATCGACTGGTCGAAGGTCTGCATCCCGTAGGTGGTATAGCCCTTCGTGATCGCGTCGGCTATATCCTTCGTCTTCTCCTTATCCTCGATGCACTCCCTTATCCTCGCGGTCGTCACCATGACCTCCACCGCAGGGACCCTGCCTTTGCCGTCCTTGGTGGGCATGAGCCTCTGGGAGATGATGGCCTTGACGACGCCGGCGAGCTGTATCCTTATCTGCTTTTGCTGGTACGGCGGGAATACCGACACTACCCTGTTTACCGTCTCCAGGGCGTCTATGGTATGGAGGGTGGAAAGGACCAGATGCCCTGTCTCAGCGGCTGTCAAGGCTATCTCGATCGTCTCAAGGTCCCTCATCTCGCCGACCATTATAATGTCCGGGTCCTGCCTCAGCGCGCCCCTGAGCGCGTCCGAGAAGTTATGGGAATCGACCCCGATCTCCCTCTGGTTTATGATGCAGCGCTTGTCCCTGTGGAGGAACTCTATCGGGTCCTCGGCGGTTATTATGTGGCCTGAGCGCCTGTTATTGATATAGTCTATCAAGGCGGCGAGCGTAGTCGATTTGCCGCTCCCGGTAACGCCTGTCACGAGTACGAGGCCGCGCATCTCATTCGAGACGCTCTCAAGCACCTTGGGCAGGTTCAGCTCCTCGAACGCCTGTATCTTTATGGGGATTACCCTTAATACGATGCCCACCGCGCCCCTTTGCTGGAAGACATTGACCCTGAACCTGCCGAGCCCAGGGATGCTGTATGCCATGTCGACCTGATGGTTGGCCTTAAAGACCTCCTTCTGGGACTCGCTCATTATCCTCATCGCGGTCTTGGCGACCTCGTCAGGGGCGAGCCTCTCGTGGTTCTTTAAGGGGACGAGGTTGCCGTGGATCCTCAGGATAGGCGGCACGCCTGCCTTTAAATGCACGTCAGACGCCCTGCTCTTTACTGCCGTATTTAAGACTGAACTTAGATCGATATCCGCCATACATTACTCCTCTTTTACTTTTACCCCGAAGTGCTGCAGCACTTTTTTTTCTATCTCAGCGGCTATCTGCTGGTGCTCCTTCAGGAAGGTCCTCGCGGACTCCCGCCCCTGTCCGAGCCTCTCGCCGTTATAGGAGAACCAAGAGCCGCTCTTCTCTACTATCTCCGCGTTTGAGGCGAGATCCAGTATGTCGCCCTCCTTCGATATGCCCTCGTTGAAGAGTATGTCGAACTCGGCGTCCTTGAAGGGCGGGGCGAGCTTGTTCTTGACGACCTTTACCCGAATCCTATTTCCTATCACCGCCTCGCCCTGTTTTATCTGGCCAATCTTCCTGATGTCCAATCTTACGGAGGCGTAGAACTTTAAAGCGTTGCCGCCGGTCGTCGTCTCCGGGCTTCCGAACATTACGCCTATCTTGTGCCTTATCTGGTTTATGAATATCACGCAGGTATGCGATTTGCTGATGTTCGAGGTGAGTTTCCTTAATGCCTGGCTCATGAGGCGGGCATGAAGGCCCATGTGGGAGTCCCCCATCTCGCCCTCGAGCTCCGCCCTCGGCACGAGCGCGGCGACCGAATCTATCACGATTAGGTCAATGGCCCCGCTCCTTATAAGCACATCCGTTATCTCAAGGGCCTGCTCGCCAGTATCGGGCTGGGATAACAGGAGATCGTCGGTATTCACTCCGAGCTTTTTGGCGTAAGCCAGATCCAACGCGTGCTCAGCGTCAACGAACGCGACGGTTCCGCCTGCCTTCTGGGCCTCCGCCGCTATGTGGAGCGTCAAGGTGGTCTTTCCCGAGGATTCAGGCCCGAAGACCTCAACGACCCTGCCGCGGGGCACCCCGCCGGTGCCGAGGGCGATATTGAGGCCAGGCGAGCCTGTTGAGATCGTTTCGATGTCGGCCGGGGCGCCGTCCTTGCCGAGCCGCATTATGGAGCCTTTGCCGAACTGCTTCTCGATCTGGCTTATGGCAAGCTCGATCGCCTTGCCCTTGGCTGACGATGCTGCAGGGGTGTTAGACATCTTGTGGCCTCCCTTTTTATTTTTTGGAATCTGTGAATTTAATCTCTTTTAGTTCCGTGTGCTCCGCCCCCTTGGGGCTTAAGACGCTTTTGAATAACATGAAAGAACCGGCCCTGAATCCCATACTTATGCCTGTCTTCAGCTCCCCGGCCGCTTTGCCCAAGCCCTTTGCCTCAGCCAGAGATCTTATCCTGCAAAGCGTAAGGTGCGGCTGGAAGGGGCGGTCATCCTTCTCAAAGTCGAGTAACGAGAGCCTCTCGTCGATATTGCCATGCAACTTTGACAGCTCCGGGCCCTCCCTTATCCCGACCCAGATCACCCTCGGCGTTTTAAGGTTCGGGAAGCCCCCGACCCCCTCTACCGATACCGTAAAAGGCCCGATGCCCTCAGCCGCCTTTTCAAGCTCCCCGCCGATCGCGTCTATTTTAGAGGGGTCGACCTCGCCCAAGAATTTAAGCGTGAGGTGGATCGAGGCCGGCCTTACCCACGAGACCTCTTTCCAGCCCCTGTCGAGTCCCTCCTGAAGGGCCTTAATCATCCCGATAAGCTCATCAGGAAGCTTTATTGCTATGAAAGTCCTTATCTTTTACCTCTAACAGGAGGTTGAAAAAGTCCGTCATGGACTTTTTCAACCTCGATTTGGCAATCCGTCCCCACATCATGGGGGTTGCATTAGCACTCTGTTCCTGCTAAATCTTGACGCCTATTAAGGCCCCTGTTACCTTTAATGCCTCCAGAGCCGAGAGCCTCCTGATGGAAGCCCTGTTCCCCTTAAATAAGAACCTTTTTACGATAGTCTTTTTATCCGAAGCCGCGCCTATGAAGACCGTCCCCACAGGCTTTCCGGGCCTTGCCCCTCCGGGGCCGGCTATTCCTGTGATCGAGACCCCTATATCGGATTTAAGCCTCTTTCTTACGCCTTCGGCGAGCTCAAGGGCCGTCTGCCCTGATACGGCCCCGTATCGCTTCAGCGTGGAGGCCTTTACGCCCGCGAGCCTTTTTTTTACCCGGTTATCGTAGGCGACTATCCCGCCTAAAAAATAATCCGAGCTTCCGGGGATATCGGTAATCATCTTGGAAAGCAGCCCGCCTGTGCACGACTCGGCCGCACAGAGCTTTAGGCCCTTTTTCCTTAAGGCCTCCCCTATGAGGGCCTCCGGCCTTTTTCCGGCCGCCTCCCTCATCCGAGCCCCCATAGGACAAGGTGCGCCGAGATATTAGCGTAAACCCCGGCCATTATATCGTCAAGCACTATGCCCGGCCCGCCCTTTATCTTCCTTTCCATAAGCCTTATCGGATAGGGCTTAAGGATATCAAAAAACCTGAAAAGAATAAATACTAATGTTGCGTTAAAGGCGTTGAAGGGTATGAGGAAAAGGGATACTAAAATGCCTGAAATCTCGTCGCAAACAACGCTCGAGGGGTCTTTGCCTCCCATATACCCCGCCGCCTGCCCGGCTATGCAGATAGAGGCTATGGTTATGAGAATAATAGAGAGGCCCTGCGCGTATAAAGGAAGGGAGGCCGTAAAATACCCGATGGCGACCCCCCAAAGGCTCCCGAATGTCCCTGGCATAAACGGGATATAGCCGAGGTAAGCCCCTGTAGAAAGGAATATCGTAAGCCATTTTCTCATCTATTCCCTGTAAGACAGCGGAGGTTAAGTAAATTCGATATTTTTTTAGCAGGTTGCGGAAAAACCCCCCAAAGTTGTCATTCTGAGGAGCCGAAGGCGACGAAGAATCTCGTAACTTGTTGATTTCATTAGCTCCGAGATTCTTCCCCTTCGCTTCGCTCAGGGCTTCGGCTCACACGCTCAGAATGACAGGCTAAAATAGTCTTTCAGCATCCTGCTAGAATATGAACCTTCGCATGTTTATGTTAAGGAGTATGCCGGCCGATATCAACGATGTGATGAGGAACGACCCCCCGTAGCTTATAAAGGGCAGGGGTACTCCCACGACAGGCAGTATCCCTGATACCAT
>JAUSLB010000064.1 GCA_030646655.1 Deltaproteobacteria bacterium
CTTATCTCGGATTTATGCTTATCGAGTATAGTGGGGACGTAGGCCCTTAAGTCCGCCTCTATCGAGCGGAGGTTCTGTGCCGTGGGGATGATGCAGTTGGCCTTCTCGATAACACCGTTCTTATTTATGTGGTACTCGTGGTATAGCGTGCCCCTCGGGGCCTCCACTATGCCTATGCCCCGGCCCCAGCCTTTGGGCTTTGCCAAAGGCTCTTGCCTCGGCCCGAGCTCAAGGAGGCTGTCTATCAGAGCGATAGAGTCCTCTGTTATGTGGAAGCACTCGATGAGCTGGGCGATATTGTTCATAAAGGGGTTGAATGAAATGGGGACAAGGCCTGCCGCCTTTGCAGCGGCCTTTGCGCCTGGCTTCAGCTGCCTGAAGTTGTTGTTGACCCTCGCGAGCGCACCTACCATGAATGTGCCCTTGCCGGTTTTCGCGTGCTTTGCGGTAGAGTGGGCCACGACATACTCCTCTATTCTCTTCGTGTACTCCTCTGGCTCTATGGCGTGGCCGAAGCTCGATACAGGGCTGCCGTTATAGAGGGCGTACTCGCCGTTTGCCTTAAGGGAGATGAACTCCCTGTCTTTGGTGAAATCCGGCGTGGGGATGGAGTTGAGGAAGCCGAGCGTGTACTCAAGCCCTGAGACGGACTCTTCAAGGAGACCTTTAAGCCTCTTTAATTCCGATGCCTTAGGGGTAAATACCACGCCTCCGGGGAATAACGAGATCGGGTGGATGTGCCTTCCTCCTATTACGGCGCAAATGTCGTTAGCAAGCCTCTTAAGCTCAAGGCCTGTCTTTGCCATAGGGGGATGGGAGCTTAAAAGAGGCACTATAGAGCCTGCGCCCACGAGGTCGGGGAGCACAAGGAAAAACAGGTGGAGTATATGGCTCTGGAGCATCTCGCCGTTAAAGGCGAGCTTCCTCAAAAGCGTCGCCTGCCTTGAGATCTTAATGTCCATTGCGGACTCTATCGCTTTTAACGAGGCTGATGTGTGGCTTACGGCGCATATGCCGCAGATCCTCGACATTATGTGCTGTGCCTCGTCAAAGCGCCTGCCCCTAAGCATGGCCTCGAAGAAGCGCGGGGACTCGATTATCTCAAGCCTTAAGGCCTTTATCTTCCCCTTCTTTACGTCTATTACGATATTGCCGTGGCCCTCGACCCTCGTTATCTCGTGTATCTTTATATTTAAGTCTTTCTTCATCCGCAATTATCCCTTTGAGCCTTTCGTCTTGCAAGCTCCGTACAGGTCGAACATCTTCATCACGGATTCTACGGTCAGGCCATATCTCTTCAAGGTCTCCTCATGCGACTGCGCGTTGGGGTTATCGACAAAGCCCCTGCACCCCCAGCAGTATGTCCCGTAGGTGACGCATATCGCGTCGCACCCGGCCCTTATTACAGGCCCCATGCAGTGCATGCCCTTCTCGAATACGCAGATATTTCCGGCAAGCTTGCAGTCAACGCAGACAGGGTAGTTGGGTATATCGGGTTTTTTTCCGAGCAGAAGCGAGGTTAAGACAGAGAGGAACTCTTTTTTTGAAATAGGACAGCCGTGGATGTAATAGTCGACCTTTATGACGGAATCTATGGGCATCACCGGGATGGTATCGAGGATCCCGTATCTGGAAGCGTCCTTGCCGTAAACTAAGGTCTTTACCTCTTCCATGGGGAAGCGGTTCTTAAGGCAGTTTAAGCCCCCTGTTGTGGAGCACGCCCCTAAGGCGACAACGGCTTTAGCCTTCTTGCGTATTCTCCTGAGTTTTTTTATCTCTTCTTTCTTGCTGATGGAGCCCTCGACAAAGGCTATATCGTAGTCGTTGCTCTTTACGGTCATCGCCTCCCTGAAGTTCACGATATTTATGAGGCTCAAGATGTCAGGGAGCTCCTTTTCGCAGGATAGCACCGCTAACTGGCACCCCTCGCAGCAGGTGAATGAAAAGAATGCTACATTTGGCTTATCTCCGTTCATATCCCTATTCATTAAATCTAAGTAGTTGATATTCTTATAAAAAGCTTAACATAAAAAAATAGGGTTGTAAAACGAAAGCGCCTAAGGAACTCTGCATTTTTTGAAGAGCATCATTACATCACATCATATTAAGTATATCCCATCCTCAGAGGGTTTCCACCTTGAGTAGAATTATAAGCTGGACAAAAGGCATATTAAGATATATTTATTCAAAAAGGCTCTTGCTAAATCATAACAGGTGAATCGTCTTGAACTATTGCGTCATAGGCACGGCCGGCCACATAGACCACGGCAAGACCTCTCTCGTTAAGGCCCTGACCGGGATCGATACCGACAGGCTGCCTGAGGAGAAAAAAAGGGGGCTTACCATAGACCTCGGCTTTGCCCACATGGACTTAGAGGCCGAAGGGGGCAAGATCAGGGCCGCTATCATAGATGTGCCGGGCCACGAGCGGTTCATAAGGAATATGCTCGCGGGCACTACGTCCATCGATTTCGTGCTCTTCGTGGTGGCGGCTGACGACGGGATAATGCCACAGACAAGGGAGCACCTCGATATAGTCCGCCTGCTTGGGATAAAAAAAGGCATATTCGCCATAACCAAATCAGACCTCGCTACAGTTGAAAGGATAGCGGAGGTAAGGGCTGAGGTCGAGGCCCTTTTGAAAGATACCATTCTCGAAGGCTCTCCAATAATCCCCGTATCGGCTGTCACCGGGAAAGGGGTCGAGGGGCTTAAAGGCCTTATCGGACGAAATATCGGCAGGGTGGAAAGGGGTTCTCTTAAGGGCTTTTTCAGGCTCCCCATTGACCGCTCTTTTACGGTAAAGGGCTTTGGGACTGTCGTGACAGGGACAGTAGCATCAGGGTCTGTCATAAAAGGCGCTGAAGTCATATGCTTCCCATCGGGCGAGAAGGTGAAGGTCAGGGGCATGCAGAGCTTATATGCTGATGTGGAGGAGGCGTTTGCAGGGCAGAGGGCGGCCCTTAACATAGCCGGGGTCAACCACAAGGATATAAAACGGGGCTTTATGCTCGCCTCCCCGGAGCTCCTTGAACTCTCCGGTTCAAAAGGTTTAAGCATGGACTGCTCTTTTGAATTTGTAAAAGGGATTTCAATAAAAAGCGGACAGCTCCTTAAGGTCCACCACCTTACGGACGAGTCGCTCGCCACGATCCGGCTTTCAGGCGGAGGCGAGGCAGGGGAGAAGACCTGCGGCAGGCTCAAGATGAAAAAGCCGCTCCTCGCCCTAAGGGGCGACCGCTTTATACTAAGGGACCCTGCTTTGAACTCTACTATAGGGGGAGGGGTGGTGGAGCTTCCCTATTTCTCAAAAGAGCTCATGTCCAGGCTCGATTTGACATTGGTGAGGAACTACGGGTTAGACGGGCTCTTGCGGATTATTTTGGATCAGAGGGCGGGGATCGGGGCATGGCATCTGTGCCTTATGCTGAATATAAAGAGGGAAGGGCTTGAAGGGGTGCTCAAAGATAGCGGGTTTTACTTATCCGGCGGCTATGTCCTGAACTTAAAGAAGACGGATGAGATAAAGGGCATGGCAATCGCGGTCATAAAGGGATTCCACTCCTCGCGCCCTCTGGAGGCCGGGATAAAGGAAGACGAGCTGTTAAAGGCGTTGAGGGGCGGGCTTTCAGCGTGCGCCGGAGATAGGATAGGGATATTCAGGGAAATAATCGCAGGCCTGACCTCAAGCGGCCATCTTAAAAGGGAAGGGAGCGTTCTAAGGCTATCCTCCTACACTCCAGAGGCAAAGGGCGGGGATACGAAAATAGAGGAGGCGATAAAGGACCTTTTTTCAAAGGGCTTCACCCCGCCGCTTCCCGAGGAGGTAAAGTCCCTCCCGTTCAGCAAGAAAGATATTGAGCGCGTATTTTTATTTCTCCAGAGGGGCGGCTTTATAGTAAAACTAAAAGAAGGGAGCTTCATCTCAAGCGAGGCCCTTAAGCTCGCGAAAGAGAGGCTCACCGCGCATATCAAAGAAAAGGGAGGCATAAAGGCGGCTGAGTTCAGGGACATCCTCGGGTGCGGAAGGAAGCTTGCTATTGAGATACTCGAGTATTTCGATAAAGAGAAAATAACCTTGCGCGCCGGAGATGTGAGGGCGCTGAGGTAGAAGCGTTAAACCGTGACCGTTGTCAGTTGTCCGTGTCCGACCTTAAAATATTTTTGCTCGGCTCACGGTGTATAAATGAGGTTTCAGATGGCAAAAGGTTTTGAGCCGGTATTCAAGATACTAAAGGGCTTCTGCGTGGGCTTTACTGTAACGGCCCTTTTTATAATGTACACGCCTGTGGCGAACCTTCTCGCAAAAAGGCTGACTATCGAGCCTGAGCCCAGGAAGGCCGACCTCATAGCCGTGCTCGGCGGAGGGGCCTATATAAACGGCGTCCTCGGCGGGGCGTCGAATGAGCGGCTCGTGCACGGGCTGCTCCTGTATAAGCAAGGTTTCGCTAACAGGATAATATTCTCAGGGGGCACGATAGCCTCCCGGTCAAAGAAGCTCATGCACACGCTATTTCGCTCGAACGATTCTTCCGGGGTGGACATCTCAGAGGCGGATATCATGGACGATATAGCCAGAAAGCTGGGCGTGCCGGAAAACCAGAGCGTATCCGACCCGCTTTCAACCAACACATACGAGAATTTGACGGACATAAGGGAATACATGCAGAGGAACGGGCTTAAGACCTGCATCCTCGTCACCTCGCCTACGCATATCTACAGGGCGTATTCAGTGGCGAAGAAGCTCGGCATGGACTGCTCTCCGGCGCCTGTAAAGGATTATACATCTTTACGCACATCGGGCTTAGAGAGGCTTTCGCTGTTAAGAGAGGCGTTGCGCGAGTACGCGGCCCTTGCGCTTTACAGGGCTTACGGGTATATATAAGGCTATGAATCAGGGGAAGAAGATAAAGCTGACGAGCTGGGCGAGCTGCGCGGGTTGAGCGGCCAAGATAGGCCCTGAGGCCCTGGCGCAGGTCCTGCGCCAGCTACCCATAACGGTTGACAAGAACCTGCTCGTAGGCGTAGAGAACGCCGATGACGCGGGGGTCTATAGAATCTCTGATGATTCGGCGATTGTAAATACTCTGGATTTCTTCCCGCCGATAGTCGATGACCCGTACGAGTTCGGGCAGATTGCCGCGGCGAACGCCTTAAGCGACGTCTATGCCATGGGCGGGACACCGAGGCTCGCGATGAATATCGTCTGCTTCCCGAGGGAGCTGGATGTCTCGATATTAAGCGAGATACTCAAGGGGAGCATTGATAAGATCCATGAGGCGGGGGCCCTGCTCGTAGGCGGGCACTCCGTAGAGGACAGCGAGGTAAAATACGGATTGTCCGTAACAGGTTTTATCGACCCGAAAAATATAAAAGCGAACAGCGGCGCAAGGGCCGGGGATGCTCTTATACTCACAAAGCCGATAGGCGTCGGCGTGATCACGAGCGCCATAAAGGCGGGCAAGCTTGAATACAGCGAGGCGCATGAGGCGTTGGCCAGCATGAAGGCGCTGAACAGGGCCGCCTCGCTTCTGATGGTTGAATACGAGGCTAACGCCTGCACCGATGTGACAGGCTTCGGCCTTATAGGCCACGCGATGGAGATGGCGAAGGCGTCGGAGGTGAATCTCATCATCCGCGCGGCTGACGTAAAGATATTCAGAGGCGCGCTTGAGCTTGTAAAAAAGAGGTCGTGCAGGCCGCGCTCTATCGCAAGCGTCAGGCAATACCTCTCCAATGAAGTTGTATGCGGCGGGATAGGTGAGCCGCTTGAGCTTTTGATGTACGACCCGCAGACCTCAGGCGGGCTTCTTATCTCAATACCTGAGGAGAGGGCGGCTCTTCTATTGAAGAGGCTTGGTGACGAGGGCATAAACGCCTCAATCATGGGAAAGGCCGTCGATAAGGAAGACGGCTGGAGGATAAGGCTGGAATAAGACAGCAATAAAAGGAGGCGAGATGGGGCTCAAT
>JAUSLB010000073.1 GCA_030646655.1 Deltaproteobacteria bacterium
GTAGTTCGCCACTCCGCCGCAGTGCCGAGCTTTGATGCCAACGAAGCAGATGGACTTTTTCAGCAGCCTGTTATTGCAGATACTGTCTTTTGCCCTCCTCGCCGGACGCCCTGTCTTTCCACGGGTCGCGTGTAACGGCCAGGGCCTCCTCGACCGCTGAGATAAGCCTTGCCCTGTTCCCGATATCCTCGACGACCTCTTTCTTTATATTTTTAAGGCCTACCCTCCTGACCCACTTGAAAGTCCTCTCCCCGTAATGGGCGCTCTCCCTGTAGCATTGTATCAGCGCGCCTGTTATCCCGAAGAGCTCCTCTTTCCCCTTTACGGAGCAGAGCGCCTCCCCCTCTTTAAGCTCTATTCCGCCGCTCCCGCCTACGCGTATCTCCCAGCCTCCGGATACACCGATGACCCCGATATCCTTTACCTGAGGCTCGGCGCAGTTCCTCGGACAGCCGCTCACCCCGATCTTGACCTTTGCGGGCATCCAGAGGCCTTCGAATTTTTTCTCAAGCTCTATCCCGAGGTTTAAAGAATCCTGAGTGCCGTACCTGCAATAGACAGAGCCCACGCAGGTCTTGACCGTCCTTAAGGCCTTGCCGTAGGCGTAGCCGGACGGCATGCCGAGGTCCTTCCAGACCTCCGCCAGGTCCTCCCTCTTTACGCCGATGAGAGCTATCCTCTGCCCGCCCGTAAGCTTAATAAGCGGCACGGCGTATTTTACCGCAGCCTCGGCTATCCTCTTCAATCCCTCCGCAGAGGTCACGCCCCCGTACATGCGGGGGACTACCGAGAATGTCCCGTCCTGCTGGATGTTAGCGTGCATCCGCTCGTTGACGAGCCGGGACGTCTGGTCGTCCTCGCACTCACTCGGCCAGACCATGCCCACATAGTAGTTGAGCGCGGGCCTGCATTTTTCGCACCCGACAGATTCCCACCCCAATGTGTCCATAACCTCCCTGACGGATTTAAGCCCCTTCTCCTTAATGTTCTTTATGATGTCCTCTCTTGAATACCTCGTGCAGGGGCAGATGCCCTCCTCCCTTTTGACATTGAAGTCCGACCCGAGCGTCGCCTCCAGTATCCGGTCAACGAGCGGGGCGCAGCCGCCGCAGGAATCGGAGGCCTTTGTCTCCCTCTTGACGTCCTCCCTCGTAAAAAGCCCTTTCTTCTCGATCGCCTCGACTATCATCCTCTTCGTGACCCCGTTGCACCCGCAAACGATCGCCTCGCCGGGGATATCCTCTACGGCCGATTCGCCCGAAGGGCGCTGCCTCAAGAGCAGTCCACGCCTTTTGCTGGAGATATCCTCTTTCTCCAGAACGGACGCAAAAAGCTCGGGGCCGCCTTCGGTATCCCCGTACATGATTATCCCGATGATCCTGTCATCCTTTATTACGAGCCTCTTATAGCTCCTCTCCCTTCTGTCTATGTACTCGATCGACTCCCCGTGCCCTTCGTCTATCTCACCCGCCGAATAGAGCTCGATCCCCGGCACCTTGAGCCGGGCCGAGGCGGGCTGCTGCTTGAATACGAGGCGCCCGTCCCCGGCCAGGTGGTTCGCGAGCACGCGCGCCTGCTCGAACGCCGGCCCGATCGAGCCGAAGGTCTTGCCCCTGTGCTCAACGCACTCGCCCGCCGCGAATATCGCCGGGTCAAAGGTCTGCATGCAGTCGCTTACGACAACCCCCTTTTCGCAGTAGAGCCCTGAGGAGCGGGCAAGATCGATATTAGGCCTTATGCCGATAGAAAATATGATTACTTCAGCCTCGATCCTTGCGCCGTCCTTGAACTCGACCCCCTTGGCGTCCCCGTCGCCTGATATCCCAACCGCCTCCTTATTGAGCATCACATTTATGCCGAGCCTTTCAAAATCCTCTTTCAAGAACCCGGCGGCTGTCCCGTCGAGCTGCCTTTCCATGAGCCTGTCCATAAGATGGACTACGGTGACCTCCATGCCGAGCCCTTTTAGGGCCCACGCGGCCTCAAGGCCGAGGAGCCCCCCGCCTATGACAACCGCCTTTGCCCCTTTTTTTGAGGCGGCGCGGATCCTTTCGCAGTCATTGATATTCCTGAACGTGAATACGCCCTTTTTATCTATGCCGTCAAGGCGGGGGAGTATGGGGACTGAGCCTGTCGCGATTATGAGCTTGTCATACCCCTGTTCGGCCCCGCCTTCGGCTATAACGGCGCGGCTCTTCCTCTTTATCTCCTTTACCCTCATGCCGGAATAGAGCCTTATGCCGCGCTCCTTATACCACTGCGGGCTGTGGAGGGAGATCTCTGATAAGGCCTTCTCGCCTGTGAGCACCTGAGCGAGCAGTACCCTGTTATAGCTCTGCCCCTCGTCCCCGAAGACGGTTATATCGAACCTGCCGGGGTCGAATTTGAGCATCTCTTCAACGAAGGCGGCCCCGGCTATGCCATTTCCTATTACGACAAGCCGTGTCTTTCTCCCTTTGACATCCATAGGTATCCTCCCCTCTATCCCGTATCGCGAAATGCCTTAGCCCGTTCGTCTTGCAAACGCGCAAAATACAAAGGCGCCTTAAAAAAACAGGCGCCTTTGCCTTGGACCCAGAGTTCTTTTACAAAGTCTATATACGCTCCTCGCCCCTGATTATGGGGTTGCATCGCCGACTTTTATATGGTATGCCTCGACCCCGTGCTCCCCAATATCAAGGCCTTCCATCTCTTCTTCCTCGCTTACCCTGAGGCCGAATACGGCCTTGATTATATACCAAGCCGCTATGCTCACGGTGAAGGCGAAGACCGCCACGCCCGCGATCCCTATTATCTGGGAGAAGAGGAGCTTCGAGCTCCCGAAAAAGAGCCCGTTCCCTGTCGTCCCGGGCATGAACCTGTCCTCGGCGAACAGCCCTAACGCCAGAGTTCCGAACACGCCGTTTACAAGATGCACCGAGAGCGCCCCTACAGGGTCGTCAAGGCGGACCTTATCGAACATTATAACGGCCATGACAAC
Source organism: Deltaproteobacteria bacterium (assembly GCA_030646655.1). Taxonomy (GTDB): domain Bacteria; phylum Desulfobacterota; class GWC2-55-46; order GWC2-55-46; family GWC2-55-46; genus JACRCL01. Next base: position 2,981 of record JAUSLB010000073.1, read on the forward strand.
GAGCACGCCCGCTACAAGCCCTATAATGATGGAGCTTGGCACGCTTATATACGCGCATGGGGCGGTCACAGCCACGAGCCCGGCAAGCGTCCCGTTGAGTATCATCGAAAGATCAGGTTTGCCGAGCAGTACCCACGCGGTAATCGTGGCGGTAAGGGTAGCTGCCGCAGCCGCCATATTCGTGGTAAGGGCGATCCTCGCGATCGCGCCTGCGTCCGCCGCCATGGTAGAGCCGGGGTTAAAACCGAACCAGCCGAGCCAAAGTATCAGGGCCCCAAGGGTGGCAAGCGCCATATTGTGCCCGGGTATCGGGTTTACCTTCCCGTCCTTTTTATACTTCCCCAGCCTCGGCCCGAGCACGATAACGCCCGCCAAGGCCGCCCATCCTCCGACTGAATGGACTACCGAGGAGCCTGCGAAGTCGAACATCCCCAGCTTTGCGAGCCACCCGCCGCCCCATATCCAGTGGCCTATTACCGGATAGATCAAGCCCACTATCACAAAGGAGAAGACTATAAAGCTTAAGAACTTGATCCTCTCCGCCACGGCTCCCGAGACGATGGTAGCGGCCGTCCCGGCGAAGACAAGCTGGAAAAAGAACTTGGCTTCAAGGGGCACCCCGGTCCAGTTCATCGCGGAGTAAACGCCTTTGTAAGCGCCCCCTACTGCAGGGCTGTTGTCGGCGCCTGTGAGCATGAAAAGCCCCTCAATGCCGAAGAACGGGTTTCCGTCCCCGAACATAAGCCCCCAGCCTATTATATAGAAGGCTATCGAGGATATGGCAAAGACGATAAAATTCTTTGAAAGGATGTTCACTGCGTTCTTCGACCTGCAAAGCCCTGACTCAACGAGGGCGAACCCCGCATTCATCCAGAATACAAGGAAGGCCGCGAACAAGACCCATACCGTATCAAGGGCCACCTTGTTGATCGACACGGCCTCCTCAAGCCTTGGGCCCTGAGATGCCGGGGCCTCTACCGCCGCCTCTGCCGCTGAGACAGCCGGGATTGTCTCAGGGGCAGAAGGCTCATCCGCCAGAGACGGAAAAGGCGCCAGCAGGCATGCCAGAAGAGCTATCATGGTTAGAAATTTTTTAAACATCGTATCCTCCTCCTTTAAAAGACTCTCCGGTTATTTTCCGGGGCCTAAGACGCCTTTTTAAATCCTTGTTACTACAGGGCAACCTTGCCTCTTTCCCCTGTCCTTATCCTTACCGTCTCCTCTATGGCGGAGACGAAGATCTTGCCGTCCCCTATTTTCCCGGTCTTTGCGGC
>JAUSLB010000088.1 GCA_030646655.1 Deltaproteobacteria bacterium
GCAGACAAAACAGGCCTTTTTCTTGCCGAGAAACCTCGGTCACGGAAAATCATATCGAGGGATGCTATAAATAAACTGAAAAGGCCGATAAACCATCCTATGGACATCCACTCTCAAAAAATCCTCATACTCGACTTCGGCTCTCAATACACCCAATTGATAGCAAGAAGGGTGAGAGAGGCGCGGGTTTACTGCGAGATTCACCCTTTTAACAGGGGGCTCGACTTTATTAAGGGGTTCAACCCCAAGGGCATAATACTCTCCGGCGGGCCTTCGAGCGTCTATGACAAGGGCGCTCCTAAGATTGACAAGAAGGTATTCGGCCTTAATATCCCCATACTCGGCATTTGCTACGGCATGCAGCTTACAGCCAAGCTCTTGGGCGGCAGGGTAGAGCGCTCAAAAAAGAGGGAACACGGCGGGGCGGAGCTGTCTATCGACAACGCCGGAGACCTCTTCTTCGGCCTCGGCATGGGCTCATTGCGGGTCTGGATGAGCCACGGGGACAGGGTAGATGAATTGCCGCCGGGGTTTAGGACAATGGCCCACAGCGACAACTCGAAGGTCTGCGCCATGAGGGCAGGCAAAATCTACGGCGTCCAGTTCCATCCGGAGGTGGTCCACACGCCAAAGGGCGATAAGATAATAAAGAACTTCCTATTCCAGATATGCGGTTGTTCGCCCTCATGGACCATGAGGTCTTTTATAGATACAGCCGTCGAGGATATAAAAAATAAGGCAGGTAACGACAAGGTCGTATGCGGCATAAGCGGCGGGGTCGATTCGGCCGTAGCGGCCTTGCTCGTCCATAAGGCCATAGGGAATAATTTAACCTGCATATTCGTTGACAACGGCGTTTTGAGGAAAGGAGAGGCTGACAAGGTCGAGACCACCCTTAAAAGAAGCCTCCACATGAATATCAGGAGGGTCAACGCCTCGGCTCGCTTCCTCAAGAAATTAAAGGGCGTTGAAGACCCCGAAAGAAAGAGAAAGATAATAGGAAATGAGTTCATAAGGGTATTCGAGGAGGAGGCGCGAAAGATTAAGAACGTTAAGTTCCTCGCTCAGGGAACGCTCTACCCTGATGTCATAGAGAGCGTATCCTTCAAAGGCCCTTCGGCCACGATCAAGAGCCACCATAATGTCGGCGGCCTTCTTAAAAAGATGAAATTGAAGCTCATAGAGCCGTTAAGGGAGCTTTTTAAGGACGAGGTCAGGCTGCTGGGCCATGAGCTTGGCATGCCGGAAGAGATAATAGAGAGGCACCCGTTCCCGGGCCCGGGCCTTGCCATAAGGATTATTGGTGAAGTTACAGCCAAAAGATGCGATATATTAAGAGAGGCCGACTCTATCGTGCTGGAGGAGATTAAAAAGGCAGGGCTTTACAAGAAGATGTGGCAGTCCTTTGCCGTGCTACTGCCCATTAAGACCGTAGGCGTCATGGGAGACGAGAGGACTTACGAAAATACCGTGGCCCTGCGCGCGGTTGAGAGCGTTGACGGCATGACAGCCGACTGGGTAAGGCTCCCTTACGATGTAATGGAGAGGATTTCAAAGAGGGTCATAAACGAGGTTAGGGGCGTAAACAGGGTCGTTTACGACATAAGTTCCAAACCGCCGTCCACCATAGAATGGGAGTGAAGCTGATGGTTGAAGACCTCAAGGGCAAGGAAACTTGGCGCCTGTTCAGGATTATGAGCGAGTTCATCGAGGGGTTCGACGAGCTCTCCGAGATCGGCCCGGCCGTATCTATCTTCGGCTCCGCGCGGATAAACAAGAACAACAAGTACTACAAAAAGAGCGTAGAGACAGCGAGCCTGTTATCCAAGAACGGCTATACGATCATTACAGGCGGAGGCCCGGGCATAATGGAGGCCGCTAACAAGGGCGCGTCATTGAACGGCGGCGTCTCGATAGGGCTTAATATCACGCTCCCGAAAGAACAGAAGCCGAACAAATACCAGAACAGGTCCCTGCATTTCAAGTACTTCTTCGCGAGGAAGGTCATGTTCGTAAAGTACGCCATCGGCTACGTATGCATGCCCGGAGGGTTCGGCACCCTCGATGAGTTCTTCGAGGCGCTCACTCTCATACAGACCCATAAGATATATCCGTTCCCGCTTATCCTGTTCGGGAAAGATTACTGGTCGCCGCTCGTCGATTTCATGAAAAAGACCATGATTAAGTATAAGGCAATCGACCCCGAAGACCTCGACTTCATCGACCTGACCGACGACCCCAATGAGGTGCTCACCATAATAAACAGGCATATGGACAAGAAGATGAAGCTCATAAAGGCCGCTACAAGAAAGGAAAAGGCCGTAACAAAGGAAAAGGGAAGAAAAATAATCCCTTAAAAAAATATAATGGAAGAGCCTCTTAAAAAGATAACCATATCGCTCGAGGAGGAGCAGGTCGAAAAGCTCAAAGAGCTTGCTGCCGAGTACAGAGACAAGCTCGGGCAGAGGTGGACCCTTAGCGCCATGGTAAGGGTGGCGGTCGGGGACTTCCTCACCAAGATGGGGAAGATGAGCTAAAGGGCTCAAACCCCCGGTAAAAAGCCTGCCATCGTGCCGCCCCTTTCAACAGCCCCTTCCGGCGTTCTTGTTTAGTATAGATCTCTGTTATACTGATAACGGGCAATTCCCTATAAAAATCAAAAGGAAAAAGCTAATAAGAATTATGAGAAATATCCTTAAACCCATTGTTTTTCTTTCCCTTTTCCTCTCAATAATACTTGCCGGGTGCGTAGTAATAGGGCTGCCCAAGACCCACCCCTTAAAGGAAAAGACTATCGGCGGCAAAGGCGCGGCAAAGGTCCTCATTATCGATATATCGGGGATAATAACCGAGGACGAATCAGGCCCGGACCTTTTTCAGGAAAAGCCGAGGATAACGGCGAGGGTTAAAGAGGAACTCGAAAAAGCCTCGGAGGACGACGCGGTCAAGGCCCTCATATTAAGGATAAACACGCCCGGAGGCTCCGTCACCTCCTGCGATATCATAAGCCACGAGATAAAGGCCTTTAAGAAAAAAAGCGGCATCCCCGTCATAGCCGAGCTTATGGACACCGCCGCTTCAGGCGGCTATTATATAGCCTCCTCAGCCGATATGATAGTCGCCCACCCTACGACCGTGACCGGCTCAATAGGCGTAATCTCCTACAGCGTGAACGCGAGCGGGCTCCTTGAAAAGATCGGCATCGCCAACCAGACCGTGAAATCAGGGGACAAAAAGGACCTCGGCACGCCTCTGCGGGCCATGACGGATGAGGAGAGAGGGATACTCCAGTCAGTGGTCGATTCCATGTACGAGAGGTTCTTGGATGTTATAATCGAGGGGAGGCGGGGGGCGATAGCGAGGGATGAGCTTAAAAAGATCGCGGACGGGAGGATATTTACGGCCGAACAGGCGCTTAAGCTTAAGCTCATAGACTCTATCGGCTATCTGGACGACGCCGTAGAGGCCGCGAAAGAGAAGGCCGGGGTAAAAGAGGCGCGGGTCATAACCTACGCGCCCCCTTCAGCATATAAGAGCAATATCTATTCGGGCCTTCCCATTTCTCCCGCTCAGGTGAACCTCATAAACATAGACTCCGGGCTTTCAAAGAGGTTCGGTACGAGCTTCATGTACATCTGGATGCCCTAACAGGCTGTTGAAAAACAGCCTGTTAGGGCAATCCCCATAGTGTGGGGATGGATTGCCTCTGGATGCTCGCCGGCTCACGAAGTGACAAGGCGAGCCATATAAATGTA
>JAUSLB010000091.1 GCA_030646655.1 Deltaproteobacteria bacterium
GCCGATCTTATTCGCCACATCCCCCACGAAAGACACATCGAACATTTTGTCTCCGCCTGTCTTTACATATTTTCTCCTGTCAAACGAGCTGTAGAACGAGATAGACTCTATCCCGTACTGCCTGAACCTGTACCTTGATAAGCAGTCATAGACGACCACGAGGTCCATGCACTGCGCGTAGTAGATGTCCCTTATGTCGAAGTAGTGGTCGGAATCCCCGAGCGTCATCACGGTAAAGACCCTGTCCTGAAGGGACCTGAAGAACTGGAGGCTGAAGTGGAAGTCGCTCGGGCTCGCCTGATAGATGAGCACCTCGATCCCTTTGTCTTTTATGGTCTTCAATATATGCTCCTGCACCCTCCTGTTGCCGAGCCTTAAGTATTCTTCCTCGTAGTCGATAAAAAGGGCACCGTTCCTGACGAACTCCCGTATATAGCCGTTGCCGAGGTCGTTTAAGAAGCTGTCCTTTAAGGTTGAGAGCACAGCGTATCTGCCCGCGATCATATTTTCCTTTAAAATTATCCGCCCTTATGATTCTGAAGGGCCCAAGAGTTCTTGCCGAACCACCTCTTCAACCTCTCGTAAACAGGGGCGGGCAGGTATTTCTTGAGGACGTACCTTTTCAGGAACATCCTTAGCTCGATGAACTTATTGAACAGGACAGGCTCGATCATGAAGCCGAAACGCCTGTTTTTAAAACGCCACCTCTGGATCCTCGCCATCAGGTAATCTAAGTAGCCTGTCCCGTAGGACGAGTCTATGTTGTACACGAAATTCCTGTACTCCTTATACGACCTGAGGTCCTTATGGAACGGGTAGTTTGAAAGGAGCGAGATGTTGCAGCACCTCTTCGCGTATCTTTCCGGCAGCCATGTTACGTCCTCAAAAGACCCGCTCGGGATCTTGTACTTGCCCCACTCCTCCAAAGACGAAGGCGATTTGAAGCTGAACTCGTTTTTCAGCGTCTCGAATATCCTTGTCCCCGGAAGAGGGACGAGCCTGAATATGCCGAGGACGATCTTTGAGTTGCCGCCCGATATCCGCTCTATGCAGTCGAAGGACTGCTCAAGGTCCTCGTCCTTCTCGGTAGGGAAACAGCATATGAAGCTCACCCTGTGCATTATCCCGGCTTTTTTCATCCTCTCTATCGTCCTTATTATCTGCTCGACCTTTATGTCCTTCAGGATCACATCATCGAGAAGCCTCTGCGAGCCGGATTCAGCCCCGAAGCTTAAGTAGTAACAGCCGGATTTCTTGAGCACGTCGGTAAAATTGTCCCCGAACCTCTCTATAGCCTTGTCGAAGGTGTTGAACCTGCAAAAGGCGCTCCAGTTTATCTTAAGCCCCTTATCGATGACGGCGCTGAAGATCTCGTACGCCCTCTTTGGGTCTACGAAGAACTCGTCCTCGTAGTCGAAGTTGAAGTTATAGATGCCGTATTTCCCGTGGAGGTATTCTATCTCGGCTATTACCTTTTCCGCGCTCTTGTACCTGTATATCCTCTTGTTGAGGACAGGGTTATAGCAGAACCCGCACCTGTACGGGCAGCCCCTCGAGGTGTGAACGGGCATAGTAGATGAATTGAAAAAGTGCCTGCCGAGAAGCTCATACGGCACATCGAACTCGAGGGTGTCCATGTCCAATAGATCGCGCTTAGGGTTTATGGTTACCTTCCCTTTGTCTTTCCAGCCGATGCCTTTTATGGACGCCAGATCGCCTTTATCCATCAGGCTCCTCGCGAGCTCCTGAGCGGTATTTTCACCCTCGCCTATTACCACGATATCGACAAGCTCGTTCTCAAGCGATTCCTCTGGCAGCAGAGACGGGTGCACTCCGCCCAGCACTATTGGTATCTTGGGGTTATAGGCCTTTACTATTTTTGCGGCCTCAAGCCCGTTCGATATTATCTCGCCGGTAAGCATGCTTATCCCCACGAAGAGGTAATTGTCGGGCTTTAAGTCCCTTAAGGTATCAACCCCGAGGTGGAGCATCGAAACCTCTATGCCTGTCTTCTGGAGCGCCTGAGCCACATAGAGCAGGCCCATCGGGAAGGTGAACCCCATGGACTTTGAGCCCGGATAGATAAGGAGGACTTTGGGTTTTGAGTTAAATGCCATATCCTTCAGCGGCTCTCCCTCAACACAGCCGTGCTTTCGTCGCCGTCCATCAAAAGCTCCGGCAGTTCCTTGTTTATCTTCCTTAAAGACCTGTCAACGAAACTGAACCTCCGGGATTCCTTCGAATAGAGTTTTTTCAGTTTCTTGTAAAAAATCCTGAATGGCGCGCCTGCTCCGAAGGCCTTTATTGCTATCGAATACTTCAGCGCCGTCTTCCTTGCCGCCTTAGGCAGCAGGCAGTAGAGCAGCCCTATCCTGTAGGGCCTTGTTCTCTTTCGCCTCAATACCTGAAAGAACCCGTTCTTTTTTATATAGGCTGAAATGAGCTCCATCGTGATGTAGTATTTCCAGTACGCGAGCTCCTCCTTTTCGTAATCGGTGAAGTTTAGGTAATGCCTTATCTCGTTTGCGTCTATGTCGTAGAGGCCCTCGATATATCTCTCCTCCTCGTCGATTGAGTTGCCGATCAGCCCCATCTTCCTTGAGTATTCGTAAACAGGGGTGCCGGGGATAGCCTGAACGAAGTTGATGTATATCTCAAAGGGGATCGTTATATCGCCGGGTATTACCGTCGAGAGGTTCTTTATCGTCTCTTCTATCGTCTCTTCAGTCTCGCCCGGCATGCCGATCACAAGCCCGAGCACCGTGAATATCCCGTGCTTGTAGCAGAGCCTTATCGCGTCCATATTCTCTTTTACGGTAGAGTTCTTTTCCATAACATCGAGGATCTTCTGAGACAGCGACTCGATCCCGAAGTTTATGTGGATGCAGCCGGCCTCTTTCCACGACCTTATTATCTCCTCGTTTACCGATTTTACCCTTACCGCGGGCGCCGCCCAGTTGAGCCCGCTCGTCTTGAGGTACCCGACAAGCTCGGAGGTTGACCTTCTGTGGTTGCCGAAGTTCTCCTCCGAGAAAAGGAGCATGCCGACGTTACAGTCTTTCTTAAGGGCCTCGATATAATCTATTACATCCCCGCTACCTATGACCCTGTAGCCTTTCGTGAACCTGTGGCAGAAGGTGCACCTGTTGACGCACCCTTTGCTCGTAAATACCGTTGCGAGGTTCTTGCCGAGGTTCTCATGCCTGAAGAGCTTAAGGAAGCCCTCCATAGAGCTGTTCGGGAGCCTGACTTTGAAGTACTGCCCGTCTATCCTGTGGATATAATTATCAAGGCTTGTGAACTTGGAGATTAGCTTATAGTTGAACTGCCTCACGCCGGCCTCTTTGCTCTCCTGCCCATAGCCCGTAAACAAGGGCGCGCCGTCACGGATGAATACGAGCCCCTTGATCTCAGCGTATCTTTCCATTTGAACGGGCCTGAAATTATCCTCCTTAAGAAGCCTTATAAGAGAGCTGAACGCAGGCTCTGATTCGCCTATCACGCAGAACCTGACTTTTGTCCTCATCAGTATGATATTGGCTATAACGTTCATCTGCCCGCCGAGGACCTGAACGATGGACGGGAAATTCTCCCCGATAAATATAGAGAGTTTTTTTACGTAGGCGTAAGACGGCGTAAGCATGGCGCTTATGCCGATGATATCCGGTGAGAGCTCCCTTATCCTTTCGCCTATCTCGTCGAACGAGGGCCTGTAATAATCGAGGTTAAGGAAAGAGGAGGCGCACTTAAGCTGCTCATCCAGTCCGTCTATTACCCTTGATATCGCTACAGGCGGGTAGTCGGACGGGAACGGGCCCGCCGGTATGTTCATGAGGAGTATCCTTGCCATAATTCCTTAACAGGATGCCGAAAAAGTCCGTCTGCTTCGTTGACATCAAAGCTCGTCACTGCGGCGTAG